>JBIIPF010000045.1:0-9808 GCA_044342755.1 Limnohabitans sp.
GCAAGACTGGGCCTATGGCTCCACCCGCGTGGCTATGGGTTCCTCGGTGTTGCGTGCGGTGGTCCATGCCGATGGTGCACCTGTGGCGATGGCGCAGTTCATCGTGCGTCGCTTTGGCCGCTGGGCCGGTTTTGCGCTGTGCTCGCGCGGCCCCATTTGGTTGCAAGCCTTGAGTGGCAGCGACAAAGCCCAATCCTATAAAGCCATGCGACAAAGCATCCCGCTGCCCGGCTTGCGCTTTTTGATGATCACGCCAGACGAGCCGCAAAGCCCAGCGCTGGGATTGCCGCATTTGCGCCGCATCATGACTGGCTATGCAACCGTGATGCTCGACATCAGCAAGCCCATGGCGGAGTTGCGCACCAACTTAGACCCACGCTGGCGCAGCCCCTTGAGTGGCGCAGAAAAATCCGAGCTCAGCATCCACCGCATGGGCACCAACCCTGGGCAATACCGCTGGTTGCTAGACGCCGACATGCAACAACAGGAGACAAGGGGTTTTCAAGGCTACCCGGACATTTGGTTTGAACGCTATGCCGAGTCGCGCAAACAACCCTCTAAAAACATCTTGTCTATCCGCGCAGACCTGGGTCGCGACCGGGTGGCCGCCATGATGTTCATGCTGCACGGTGAAGCCGCCACTTACCAAGTGGGTTGGACCTCAGACGCTGGCCGCAGCTTGCATGCACACCACCTGATTTTGTGGAAGGGCATTGAGGAATTGAAAGAGCGCGGCATCCGTCAACTGGATTTGGGTGGCGTCAACACGGGCCGCAGCGCCGGCATTGCCCGCTTCAAAATGGCCACCGGCGGTGTGGTCAAAGTGTTGGCGGGCAGTTACTTGTTATGAGCCAACACCTGCTGCAAGTTGTGGATGTCAGCTGTGAGCGGGGCGGGCGCCAATTGTTCAAACCGGTCAGCTTTGCTTTGTCTGCTGGCACAGCGCTGCATTTAGAGGGCGACAACGGTGCTGGCAAAACCACCTTGCTACGCGCCCTCAGCGGCTTGTCTACCTTGGCCCAGGGGCGGGTGCATTGGTGTGGCGTTCCCGTGGTTGATTTGGCGTCTGGGTTCAAAAGCGAGTTGCTCTACCTCGGCCATGCATTGGGTTTGAAAGATGAGCTGTCGGCCTTTGAAAACGTTCAGCTTAGCGCCGCGATGGCCGGTCAATCCTTGAGCCGCGACCAAACGCTGCACGCATTGGCATTGCAAGGCTTGAAAAACCGCGCCCATTTGCCTTTGCGGGTCTTGTCACAAGGCCAAAAACGCCGTGTCGCGTTGGCGCGTTTGCAACTCGCCCATGCCAAGTTGTGGCTGTTGGATGAACCTTTCGTGGCTTTGGACAGTGATGCGGTTCAGGCCTTGCAGTTGTTGTTGCAACAACATTTGGCAAAAGGTGGGGCTTTGATTTTCACCAGCCACCAAGCGGTGCAGTTGGGTGTGGATTTGCAAAGTCTGAGGTTGCAAGCATGAACATCTTCTTCATCGTGGTGTTGCGCGACCTGCGTTTGGCCATGCGGCGCAAATCCGAAGTGCTGAGCGCCATGTTTTTCTTTGTGGTGGTGGCCGCTTTGTTTCCATTGGCGATTGGCCCCGAGCCAGCCATGCTGCGTCAAATTGGCCCTGGCGTGTTGTGGGTTGGCGCACTTTTGGCCAGCATGTTGGCCTTGTCACGGTTGTTCGAAGTGGACCACCGCGATGGAGCCTTGGAACAAATGATCTTGTCCCCACATCCTCTGTGGCTGTTGGTACTGGGGAAAATAGCCGCTCATTGGCTTCTCTCTGGACTCCCCTTGGTAATATTGGCGCCTGTTTTGGGTTTGCAATTCGATTTGTCAGCAGAAGCATTGGCGCTCTTATCGCTCACCTTGCTGTTGGGTACGCCAGTGTTGTCGTGTATCGGCGCCATTGGTGCTGCACTCACCTTAGGCGTGCGCGGTGGTGGTGTGTTGATTTCCTTGTTGGTGCTGCCACTGTTTGTCCCGGTGTTGGTGTTTGGGGCTGGCGCGGTGCAAGCCCTGAACACCGGATTAGGAGCGCAAGCCCATCTCTCCATTTTGCTGGCATTGTTGTTGCCAGCGCTTTTTTTCAGCCCTTGGGCATGCAGCGCTGCATTGCGCATCGCTTTGGAATGAGTTCATGACGATTCGCTGGTTCTATTACGCTGCACCCCAAACGTTTTATGGGTTGGCTGGCCGTTCATGGCCTTGGTTGGCGGCCTTGGCCACGGTGTTGGCCGCGGTAGGTTTGTGGATTGGTTTTGCCGTGGCACCAGCTGACGCCCAACAAGGCGAGGGCTACCGCATCATCTTTGTGCATGTGCCGGTCTCATGGATGTCCATGATCATCTACTTGGCCATGGCTTTTTGGAGCATTCTGGGCTTGACCTTCAACACCCGTTTGTCGGGCATGATGACCCGGGCACTGGCCCCCACCGGCGCCATGTTCGCTTTTCTATCTTTGTGGACGGGTGCTTTGTGGGGCAAGCCCATGTGGGGCACCTGGTGGGTCTGGGATGCCCGTCTCACGTCTGAGCTGATTTTGTTTTTTCTCTATTTGGGCTACATGGCGCTCACCTCGGCGATTGACGATGTGCGCCGCGCCGATCGTGCGGGGGCACTCATCGCCATCGTGGGTGCGATCAATGTGCCCATCATCTATTTTTCAGTGACCTGGTGGAACACCCTGCACCAAGGTGCATCGGTGTCGCTCACCCGTTCGCCCAGCATGGCCTCGCTGATGTTGTGGGGCATGCTGCTGATGGCCCTGGCCTGTTGGATCTACACATTGGCGATCGTTTGTTACCGGGTGCGCTCACTCATCATTGAGCGCGAAAGACACGCCGATTGGGTGCAAGCGTTGCCCGAGGTTGCAGGAGTGAAGCCATGAGGTGGGAGAGTTGGGCCCAGTTTTGGGACATGGGTGGTTATGGGCTTTATGTCTGGGGCAGCATGGGCATGACTGTGCTCTTTATCCTGCTTGAGATTTGGCAAGCCCGGGTCGCCCATCAACAAGCGTTGGCCTTGGCGGCCACAGAATCACAGGACAAGACATGAACTGGACCCCGCGTCGCAAACGCTTTGCGCTCATTTTGGGTGGCTTGATGGTGCTGGCTGCGGCGGCGGCTTTTGTGCTGAACGCCTTCCAAAGCAACCTGGTGTTTTTCTTCACACCTTCGCAGGTGTTGAAGGGTGAGGCGCCTGTCAACAAAACCTTTCGCATCGGCGGCATGGTCAAAACCGGCAGCTTGCAGCGCGATGGCACCGAGGTCCGTTTTGTGGTGACCGACACCGCCCAAGACATCACCGTACGCTACACCGGTTTGTTGCCCGATTTGTTCAAAGAAGGCAAGGGTGTGGTGGCGCAGGGCAAAATCAATGAACAAGGTGTCATGATGGCGGCCGAAGTGTTGGCCAAGCACGATGAGAACTACATGCCGCCTGAGGCGCAACATGCACTCGACCAAGCTGCCAAAGCGCGTGCAGCTCAATCCGCTCAACCCTGAAAGTCTGGCTCTTTATGATTCCTGAACTAGGTCAATTCTCTTTGGTGCTGGCCGCCGTGATGTCCGTCTTGTTGGGCGTTTTACCTTTATGGGGCACGCTGCGCCCCAACCCCACCTTGCAAGCCTTGGCAAGACCATTGGCTTTGCTGCAATTTGTGCTGGTGGCCTTGTCATTTGCCTGCTTGGCTTATGCTTTTTTGAACAATGATTTCTCGGTCAAGTATGTGGCCAATCATTCCAACAGTTTGTTGCCCAAGCCCTATCAATTTGCAGCCGTGTGGGGTGGGCATGAAGGTTCGTTGCTGCTGTGGATGCTGATGCTCACCGGTTGGGCGGCGGCGGTCGCGCTGTTTTCACAAACCTTGCCCCTGGTGATGGTCGCTCGGGTGCTGGGTGTGATGGGTTTGATCACGGTTGGTTTCATGTTGTTCATTTTGTTCACGTCCAATCCGTTTGATCGGTTGTTTCCTGTCCCTGCTGACGGGCGGGACCTGAATCCTTTGTTGCAAGACCCTGGCCTGGTCATCCATCCGCCCATGCTCTACATGGGATATGTCGGCATGTCGGTGGCATTTGCATTTGCCATTGCCGCCTTGTTGTCGGGTCGATTGGATGCCGCTTGGGCACGCTGGTCGCGTCCTTGGACGGTCATCGCCTGGGCCTTTCTCACTTTGGGCATCGGCTTGGGCTCGTGGTGGGCGTATTACGAGTTGGGCTGGGGTGGTTGGTGGTTCTGGGATCCGGTGGAAAACGCCTCACTCATGCCTTGGTTGGTGGGCACCGCGCTCATCCATTCCCTGATGGTCACTGAGAAGCGGGGCAGTTTCAAAGCCTGGACCGTGTTGTTGGCCATCGCGGCGTTTTCCTTGTCCTTGTTGGGCACTTTTTTGGTTCGTTCCGGCGTGCTCACGTCGGTGCATGCGTTTGCCACCGATCCAACCCGTGGGGTGTTCATCCTGATTTTCTTGGCGATTGTGGTGGGCGCGTCGCTGACCTTGTTTGCTTGGCGTGCCCCGCAAGTCACCTTGGGTGGCAGCATGGGTGTTGTTTCGCGCGAGTCGTTCATGTTGCTCAACAGCGTGCTGCTGGTGGTGGCCACCGGTGCCGTGCTGCTGGGCACGCTCTACCCACTCGTCATTGACGCCTTGAATATGGGCAAGCTGTCGGTTGGCCCACCGTATTTCAATTTGGTGTTTGCGCCCTTGATGGTGCCCTTGTTGTTCATTTTGGTGCCGGGCACGATTGCGCGTTGGCGCGAGGCCCATGTGTCTGAGATGTTTCAAGAGTTGCGCTGGGTCGGCGCAGCGTCCTTGCTGTTGGCCATCGGTTTGCCGTTTGTTTGGGGCCCCTGGTCCATTGGCACGGCACTGGGCGTCTTTTTGGGCATGTGGGTGGCTTTGGGCAGTTTGCACAACATGGTCAATCGGCTGCGCAAACCCGGTCGCATTGGCGGCTCCTTTTGGGGCCAACACTTGGCGCACTTTGGATTGGCCGTCGTCGTGTTGGGCATCACCGGCGTGAAGTCTTACGAGGTCGAGCGTGATGTGCGCATGGGCTTGGGTCAGACAGTGACGATTGAGCCCTACACCTTTCGATTGGTAGATATGGTGGACGTGAACGGCCCCAATTACAAAGCCACGCAAGCCCATGTGGAAGTTGTGAAAAACGACAAGGTCATCCACGTGCTCTACCCCGAAAAACGCCGCTATTTTTCAACGGCCATGCCGATGACCGAAGCAGCCATTCGCTCCAATTTCTTCGGTGACCTCTACGTGTCCTTGGGCGACCCGATCGCGGGAGACACGCCGAGTTGGAGCATGCGCGTTTATCACAAGCCCTTCGTGCCTTGGCTCTGGGTCGGTGTGTTGCTGATGGTCACGGGGGGCATGGTGGCGGCTTTGGACCGCCGTTACCGTCGCCGCGACATCAGTGCGCAATTGAAAACGGTGGGCGAGGCCATGTCCAACCCGGTTTGATGCCATGAAAAAATTCCTGATCCCGTTGGCGTTGTTCTTTGGCTTGGTGGCTTTTTTAGCGGTGGGCTTGAAGCGTGATCCGCGTGAAATTCCTTCGCCCTTGGTGGGCAAGCCAGCGCCTGCTTTCAGTTTGCCAACACTCACCGGCGACCAACCCTTTAGCCCCGCCGATTACAAAGGGCAGGTGTGGCTTTTCAATGTTTGGGCTACTTGGTGCGTGGCTTGTCGCGAAGAGCATCCCTTGTTGGTCGAGTTTTCCAAAACCCAAAGTGTTCCCATCATCGGGTTGAGTTACAAAGAAGTTCAGGCGGCTGATCAAACCAATGGCCCCCTGAGTGATGACGCCAAACTGAGCTTGGCCCGCGAGCGCAGTCTGCGTTTTCTTCAGCGCCAGGGCGACCCTTACAAGTTGTCCGTCATGGACCTTGATGGCAGCGTGGGCATTGACTATGGTGTCTACGGCGTGCCTGAAACTTATGTGATCGACCGAGAAGGCATCATTCGTTACAAGCAGGTGGGGCCTGTTACCCCCGAAATTTTGGAAACCAAATTGTTGCCCCTGATCCGACAATTGGAGAAATCATGAAGCGCTGGCTCATCATCTTGGCCCTGTGCAGCAGCGCAGTTTGGGCAGGCGAGGCCCCACCCAGGGCTGAAGACCCCCAAGTGGAAGCCAGATTGGTGGTGTTGGCCGAGGAGTTGCGCTGCTTGGTTTGTCAAAACGAATCCCTGGCATCCTCCAACGCTGAATTGGCCGAAGACTTGCGACGCGAAGTGCGCAAGCTCATTCGCCAAGGCATGACGGATGCGGAAATCAAAACCTACTTGGTTGAGCGCTATGGTGATTTCGTGCTGTACAGACCAGCTGTGAAACCGCTGACTTGGCCACTCTGGTTTGGCCCGTTCGCGATCTTGATTTTGGCCGTCTGGGGTTTGTGGCGCTATTTGCGACATCGCAAGGCGCTTGTTCACCAACGCATGAGCGACGCTGACAATGCTCAAGCTGAATCGTTGCTCAAGGAATAAATGAACGCCGTCCAAATTTTTCTGCTGTTGGCCTTGGTCCTCACCTTGGTGGTCTTGGCTGTGTTGTGGCGGGTGCTGTGGCAAGCCACGCGACCCGTGGCGCAAAGTCAAGAACGCGAACAAGTCCTCTCGCATGTGGCTGTGTACCGTGAACAACTGGCCGAGCTCGAGCGTGAATTGGCCCAAGGCAGCTTGGATCAAGCAGGTTTTGATTTGTCGCACCAAGAGCTGACCCAACGTTTGTTGGAGGATGCCCCGCCACCTCCATCTGCCGCAGCACCGACGCCTGCAAGCAACAAGCGCCCCAAGCTGTTGTTGGCTGGGATGGCTGTGATGATTCCGCTCATGGCATTCAGCGCGTATTTCTTGGTGGGCACACCCATGGCCTTGGATCCGCAGCTGTCGGCTCAGGCCCATGGCGACGAGCAACTCACGCCTGAACGTTTGGCCAGCATGGCCGATCAACTCGCCGAACGCTTGCAAAACGAGCCCAACAATGCCGAAGGCTGGGTGATGTTGGGCCGCATTCAACGCGCCTTGGCGCGTTATGACGAAGCAGATTTGGCATTGCAAAAATCGCTGGCGCTGGCCAGCAATGACGATGTGATGATTGAGCGGGCTGAAGTGCTGGCGCAAAAAAACAATGGCAATTTCAAGGGTGAGCCTTGGGCCATCATCAATGCGGTGTTGAAAGTGGACCCCACGCATGGCAATGCCTTGTTGTTGGCCGGGAGTGCTGCATTCTCGGAGGGTCGCTTCAAAGAGGCTTTGGCTTATTGGGAAAGAGTCAAGGCGAGTTTGCCGCCTGCTTCACCCGATGCAGCGGCCTTGGCCGAGGCCATCGATCAAGCCCGTGAACGCCTGGGCATGCCGCCCTTGTCCGCCGTAACCAACATGGCCAATGCGCCAGCCAGTGCGGGTGTCTTGACCGCCAAACCAGCCTCAGACGGCACCGAAAGAATCACCGGTCGGGTCAGCATCGATCCTGCTTTGGCCGCCCAAGTGTCGCCACAAGACATCGTGTTCATTTATGCCCATGCCGCTGAAGGCCCACGCATGCCCTTGGCCATCATCCGTACCACGGTGGACAAACTGCCATACGACTTTGTGTTGGACGATAGCTTGGCGATGAATCCGCAAATGAAGCTGTCTCAGGTCACCTCGGTGATGGTCCGCGCGCGCATTTCCAAAACAGGCCATGCCATGCCCCAGCCCGGCGACTTTGGTGCCAGTGTCGGACCCGTCACACCCGGCAGTGCCGACAAACTGAAACTCAATATCTCGCAAGCACTTCAATAATCGATAAGATCAGTTTCTACTTCAAGGATGGGGCTCATGGAAAACGGATTCAGCTTTTCTTCAGTAGTCTATTTGTTCATCTTGGTATTGGTACTGGTGACCTTGCGCTACTCGGTGTTCATCGTGCCACAGTCCGAAAACTGGCTGATCGAACGACTAGGCCGCTACCACCGCAAAATCGAAGCGGGCTTGCATTTGCTCATCCCATTTTTTGAGGTGGTGCGGCACAAGGTTTCTATCCAAGAAATGCAACAACCGCCGGACCCCATCAATGCGATCACTCTGGACAACGTGTCGATCAGCATCCAGTTGGCCATCTTCTACCGCATCATCGACTCGTCCAAAACCATGTACCGCATTGCGGATCTCAAAACAGGCATCAAAACCATTGTCAATGGCACGGTGCGAAGTGTCATTGGCAAAACAGAGCTGGATGGTGTGCAGTCCAATCGCCGCCACATTGCCGAAGAAATCGAGTCTGAACTGCAAGCCGTGTCGGATGAGTGGGGCATCAAGCTCACGCGTGTCGAAATCACCGAAGTCGAAGTGGACGAGCAAACCAAAGAAGCCATGCAAGTGCAACTCAACGCCGAGCGCAAGCGCCGAGGTGCGGTCACCGAAGCAGAGGGCATCAAGCAAGCCACGCAATTGCAAGCCGACGCCCGTTTGTATTCGGCAGAAAAAGAAGCGCTTGCCAAGCGCATCTTGGCTGACGCCGAGGCTTATGCGGTTGCCGCTGTGTCCAAAGCCATCAGTGAAGGTGGTGCCAGCGCCATTGAATTTGAAGTCAAGAAATTGCAAGCCCATGCCGTGCAGTCATTGGCTGTGGGCAACAACACCAAAATTGTGTTGGTCCCGTCTGATGTGTTGTCATCACTCAGTGGAACGATCGGCAAATTGGCCAGCAAGCTTTGAGCATGGAACCTTTTCAAATTTCTCTGCTGCTGGGTATTGTCTTGGTGATTGCCGAGTTGCTCACCTTGTCTTTTTTGCTGCTGGGCATGGGCGTGGCAGCCTGGGTGGTGGCCTTGCTGCAATTCATGTTCAATGATTTCAGCTTCAGCCGTGATGTGCTGGTGTTTGCTGCCGCTTCGGTGGTGTTCTTTTTGATTTTTCGAAAACTGTTCAAGCGACAGACCGACACGCAAGAGCAGCCCAATCAAGACATCAACCACTATTGAAAAAGCCCGTTTGCAAACGGGCTTTTTTGGGGGGGTTCTTGTTCAAAAAATCAGATGGATTTCAAACGATCGGTGGAGGGCACCACGCGGGTCAAGCGAATGCCGTAGCGGTCATTGACCAGCACCACTTCGCCTTGGGCCACCACAGTGTCATTCACCAGCAAATCCAAAGGCTCGCCTGCAATTCGGTCGAGTTCAACCACGCTGCCTTGGGTCAAGCGCATCAAGTCTTTGATCTTGATGTTGGTGCGACCCACTTCAATGGACAAATTCACCGAGATGTTTTGCAACACTTCCGGGTTGATATTGCCCGGTTGTGACACTTGAAATTCATCCGAGGTTGGTGGAGTTGCGTCTTGATCTTGATCTTGGGGTTCGGTGGTGTCGTTCATGTTTCGCCTGCCTTCTTAAAGCTGTCCGGGGACAAGTTGTTTTTCAATCCGCACGGCCACATTCGAGCCTTTGGTGCCAATGTTGACCCCGAATGAGGGGACGTCGTTGGCCAAGAATTGCGCCAATTCGGGTTTCTTGAAGAACAGCATGTCGCCTTCCTTCATGGTCTGCAAATGGTGCAAGGTGGTCTTGATGTTGCCCATGACCACTTTGACCGCCATCTCGGAGTCGCCCACGGCCACAGCCAAATCTTCGCGCCAAATTTTGTCGGATTCTTCATTGCCGTCACCAGACGCGACACGGTTGCGCAACAAGTCGCGCAGCGGTTTGAGCGTGGCATAGGGGTAGACCAAATCGATGAAGCCTTTGCCCCCCGATGCGGTGGCCTCGGCTTCAAAGCGGCTCAGCACCACCAAATCGTTTTCATC
>JBIIPF010000046.1:0-9661 GCA_044342755.1 Limnohabitans sp.
ACATCGGCGGCCGAAATGCTCAAGGCCTGCATGCGCACAGGGTCCAGGGCAATGGCCACTTCACGTTTCACACCACCAACACGAGCGACTGCACCCACACCTTTGACCGACAACAAACGACGCGCCACGGTTTGATCCACGAACCAACTCAAACCCTCAGGGTCCAAATTGGGGGAAGAAATGGTGAAGGCCAGCACTGGTGTGCCCGCAAAGTCAAGTTTGCGCACCGACGGCTCCAGCATGTCAGCAGGCAGATCGCCGCGCACACCATTGACCGCCGAACGTATTTCATCCAAGGCTTCTTGCACCGGTTTTTCGATGCGAAATTCTGCGGTGACCAACACCGCGCCATCTTGCACCTTGGTGTAAATGTTTTTCAGTCCCTGCACCGAGACCACGGCGTTTTCAATCTTGCGGGCCACCTCGGTTTCCATTTGTCCGGGCGCAGCACCGGGCAAAGCGGCTGAAATGATGATGGTGGGCAAATCCAGATCGGGGAAGTTCTGCACCTTCATGCTCTTGAAGGCCAACATACCTGCCAAGCTGAGCAAGATGAACAGCACCACCGATGGAACGGGGTTGCGAATGGACCATGCGGAAACGTTCATGGCACAACCTTCACCAAGTCACCAGCGGTGAGAAAGCCCGCGCCGCGCACCACCACTTTGGCGTCATTCGGCAAGCCTTGGGTGATTTCCAACATATCGCCTTGGCGGCGACCCACCGTCACTTTGTACAGCTTGGCGCGTTGATCGGCACCCACCACGAACACTTGTTGGAAACCGTCTCGAACAACCACCGATTGCTGCGGCACCAACTTGGCAGCCGTGCTGCCAAACTCAAATTCACCCCGTGTGAACATGCCGGGCTTCAAGACACCCAAAGCAGAAGCGGGTAAATCCACATACACCACACCGGTGCGGTTTTGCACATCCACCGTGGGAGCCACCATGCGCACCGTGCCATTCACTTCGCCTTGGGGCATGGTGCTGATGCGCACTTTTTGGCCGGGCTTGACGCGGAACAATTCGGTCGACACCAAATCGGCACGCCACTCGAGGCGGTTGCCACGCACCAACTTGAACAACTCGGTGCCCACACCCACAACCGCACCGACACTGGCGGTGCGGGCTGAGATGACACCGTTGTCAGGCGCTTTCACCTGGGTTTGACGCAGCAACAACTCTTGCACTGCCAGCGCTGCTTGCGCGGATTCAACACGTGCTTTGGCGGTGGCTTCTGCAGTGAGGTATTGGTTGAACTGCTGGGCGCTGATGACACCGCTAGGTTGCAGGGCACGTGCACGGTCAGCGTTGGCCTGGGTTTCAGAGGCCACGGCCTTGGTTTCGTTCAACGCAGCTTTGGCTTGGTTGATGCCAGCTTGGACGGTTTCAGTGGCGAACACCGCCAACACCTGCCCAGCTTTCACTTGATCGCCCACGTTCACGCGCACTTCGGTGAGGCGCAAACCGCCAATTTCAGCGCCGATGCTGGCTTCTTGCCAAGCGGCGACAGTGCCGTTGGCGCTCAGGCGTTGGCTGAGATTTTGACTTTGCACGGATGTGACGGTGACCGTCATGGCAGGGCGCGGTGAAGCCGCTTTGTCCGTCTCTGGTTTGGTTTGTGCATGGGCCATGCTGATACCCAGTGCCAAGACAACAACGCTCCAGTGCTGCTTGGTGCAGCCCCATGTTTGACTCACTTGCATACGACCTGCTTTCAATACAAAAAATTATTCAACGCGTAAAACATGGGTTGGTTTGAAACCGAAATCTGCGGCCTTGCCTTTGCGGGCACGCGAGCCCTTGGCATTGTTCAGGCTTCTGATTTCCAGTGTTTCCGCGCGGTCTTTGCCGCCTCGACCCACACCCAAGATGCTAATGCTGCGGGTGTAAGCAGCCGCACCGGCCAAGCTGTCTTTGGCATCCAAGTCCATCAGCATCAAGCCGCGACCACCCTTTTCCATGGCTTTGAGTTCGCCAATGTCAAAGGTGAGGATGCGACCACCCACCGAGGCACAAGCCACATGGGTGGCGATAGACAGTGGTGTTGCACCATTGCCGCCGCCCACCAAGGACGGCACACACAAGGTTTCGCCCTCGGCCAAATTAACGAAGGCCTTGCCCCCTTTGTTGCGTGAGATGAGGTTGTCGATGCAACACACAAACCCATAGCCGCCAGAACCGCTGAGCAACAAGGTGAGCGTAGTGGGTCCAGCGAAGTAATGCACCAACTGCGTGCCAGTTTCCACATCCACCAGGGTGGTGACGGGTTGACCATCCCCACGCGCGCCGGGCAAAGACGCCACTGGCACAGAGTACACACGGCCGTTCGAGCCAAAGGCGATGAGTTGATCGACGGTGCGGCATTCAAACGTGTCGTAGAGCTCGTCACCCGCTTTGAAGGCAAAGCTGCTCGGGTCGTGGCCGTGGCCGGTGCGAGCCCGCACCCAGCCTTTGTCGGACACCACCACCGTGACCGGCTCGTCAATCACTTTCACCTCGGCCACGGCTTTTTTCTCGGCCTGGATGAGGGTGCGACGCTCGTCGGCAAAAGTCTTGGCATCGGCTTCGATTTCTTTCACCATCAAGCGGCGCAAGGAAGCTGCGCTGCCCAAAATATCTTCCAGCTTGCCCTGCTCTTCGCGCAATTCTTTGAGCTCTTGCTCGATCTTGATGGCCTCCAAGCGCGCCAATTGGCGCAAGCGGATGTCCAAAATGTCGTCGGCTTGACGCTCAGAGAGTTTGAAGCGCGCCATCAGTGCGGGCTTGGGCTCGTCGCTGTGGCGAATGATCTTGATGACCTCGTCGATGTTGAGCAACACCAACTGCCGGCCTTCCAAAATGTGAATGCGCGCCAGCACCTTGTCCAAGCGGAACTGCGAGCGGCGCTGCACCGTGGTTTGGCGAAACGCGATCCACTCTTCCAGCATTTGGCGCATGGTTTTGGGCACCGGGCGACCATCCAAACCGACCATCGTCAGGTTGATGGATGAGGAGCTTTCCAAGCTGGTGTGGGCCAGCAAGGTGGTGATGAGTTCTTGCTGTTCGATGGTGCGGGTTTTGGGCTCGAACACCAAACGCACCGGCGCGTCTTTGCTCGACTCGTCGCGCACGCCATCCAGCACCGCCAAGATGGTGGCTTTGAGCATGGTTTGCTCGGGGCTGAGGGCTTTTTTGCCGGTCTTCACCTTGGGGTTGGTGAGTTCTTCAATTTCTTCCAGCACTTTTTGGCTGCTGACACCAGGCGGCAATTCATTCACCACCAACTGCCATTGGCCGCGCGCCAAATCTTCAATCACCCAGCGGGCGCGCACCTTGAGTGAGCCACGGCCCGAGGCGTAGGCGTCTGAAATGTCAGAAGCGCTGCTGATGATTTGACCGCCGCCGGGGTAATCGGGGCCGGGCAACAGGGTGAGCAGTTCTTCATGGCTGAGCTTGGGGTTCTTGATGAGTGCCACGCAAGCATCGGCCACTTCACGCAGGTTGTGGCTGGGAATTTCGGTGGCCATGCCCACCGCAATGCCACTGGCGCCATTGAGCAAGGCAAACGGCAAGCGGGCGGGCAACTGCTTGGGCTCTTCGGTGGAACCGTCGTAGTTGGGCTGGAAGTCCACCGTGCCTTCGTCGATTTCATCCAACAACAAACTGGTGATGCGCGCCAAACGGGCTTCGGTGTAGCGCATGGCGGCTGCGCCATCGCCGTCACGCGAACCAAAATTGCCTTGGCCGTCAATCAGCGGGTAGCGCTGCGAAAAATCTTGTGCCATGCGCACCAAAGCGTCGTAGGCGGCGCTGTCGCCGTGCGGGTGATAACGACCCAGCACATCGCCCACCACGCGGGCGCTTTTCACAGGCCGTGCGCCCACCGCGCCATTGGGCCCGCCAAAGCCCAAACCCATGCGGGACATGGAGTACAAAATGCGCCGCTGCACGGGCTTTTGGCCGTCGCACACATCGGGCAAGGCGCGGCCTTTGACCACGCTCAGGGCGTATTCAAGGTAGGCACGCTGGGCGTAATGCCCCAAGGCGATGCCGTCGTCCGACTCGGACGAGGCGTTCAAATCAACAACAGGTGTGTCACTCATGGTCAAACATCAATCTCGATGGCGTCGCCGTGCAACTCCATCAGTTCACGCCGCGCTGCGGCCTCGCCTTTGCCCATCAACTGGGTGATCAGGCCCTCGGTTTGGGCAAAGTCCAGCACGCCCAACTGCACCGGCAGCAAGCGGCGGGTGTCGGGGTTCAAGGTCGTGTCCCAGAGTTGCTCGGCGTTCATCTCGCCCAAGCCCTTGAAACGGCTGATGCTGCATTTGTCTTTGGGCACGCCGTCTTTGGCGCATTTGTCCAAGATGGCGCTCAGTTCACCTTCGTCCAAGGCGTACATCTTGGCGGCGGGTTTTTTACCGCGTGCAGGCACATCCACCCGAAACAAGGGTGGTCGTGCCACATACACATGGCCGGCTTCAATCAGCTTGGGGAAATGGCGGAAGAACAAGGTGAGCAAGAGCACCTGAATATGAGAGCCGTCCACATCGGCGTCGCTCAAGATGCACACCTTGCCGTAACGCAGGCCGCTCATGTCGGGCGTGTCGTTGGGGCCGTGTGGGTCCACCCCAATGGCCACCGACATGTCGTGCACTTCGTTGTTGGCAAACAAGCGGTCGCGCTCGACTTCCCAGGTGTTGAGCACCTTGCCGCGCAAAGGCAGGATGGCTTGGCTTTCTTTGTCGCGGCCCATCTTGGCGCTGCCACCGGCGCTGTCGCCCTCGACCAAAAACAATTCGTTGTGCGCCAAGTCGCGGCTTTCGCAATCGGTCAGCTTGCCGGGCAACACCGCCACGCCAGAGCCTTTGCGTTTTTCCACTTTCTGGCCGGCTTTTTGGCGCAGCTGAGCGGCTCGAATGACCAACTCGGCGAGCTTCTTGCCGAAGTCCACATGCTCATTGAGCCACAAATCCAGTGCAGGCTTGACAAAGCTCGACACCAAACGCACGGCGTCACGCGAGTTCAAACGCTCTTTGATTTGACCTTGAAACTGCGGGTCGAGCACTTTGGCGCTCAAGACAAAACTGGCGCGCGCAAACACGTCCTCGGGCAACAGCTTGACGCCTTTGGGCAACAAGGCGTGCAGGTCGATGAAGCTTTTCACGGCATTGAACAAGCCGTCGCGCAAACCGCTTTCGTGGGTGCCGCCCGCGCTGGTGGGAATCAGATTGACATAACTTTCGCGCACCGGCGCGCCGTCTTCGGTGAAGGCCAGGCACCATTGCGCGCCCTCGCCTTCGGCAAAACTGTCGTGGCCTTCGTCGGCAAAGCCTTCGCCCTCAAACAAGGGAATGAACGGGTCGTGGCTCAGGGTCTGCATCAGGTAGTCGCGCAGACCGCCTTTGTACAGCCAGGTTTGGCTGTCTTTGGCTTTTTCTTGCACCAGCGTCACGCTGACACCCGGCATCAAGACGGCCTTGCTGCGCAGCAAATGCACCAATTCGCCCAAGGGCAGGTTGGCCGATTCAAAGTACTTGGCGTCCGGCCAGACCCGCACCACCGTGCCTTGTTTGCGGTCGCCAGTGTCGGCTTTGCGGATTTTGAGTTTCTCGGTGACGTCACCAGCCTCGAACACCAAATAGGCCACTTGGCCATCGCGGTAAGAGGTGACTTCCATGCGCTTGGCCAAGGCGTTGGTCACGCTCACGCCCACGCCGTGCAAGCCGCCGGAGAAGCTGTAAGCACCGCCCTTGCCCTTGTCGAACTTGCCACCGGCGTGCAAGCGGGTGAACACCAGCTCAATGACCGGGGCTTTTTCTTCGGGGTGCATGCCAAAGGGAATGCCGCGTCCATCGTCTTCGATGCCGATGGAGCCATCGGCAAACAGGGCAACACTGATTTTTTTGCCAAACCCCGCCAAAGCTTCGTCGGCGGCGTTGTCGATCACCTCTTGGATGATGTGCAGGGGGTTGTCGGTCCGGGTGTACATGCCCGGGCGTTGCTTGACGGGCTCCAGCCCTTTGAGGACCCGGATGGAGCCTTCGGCGTAGTCAGATTGTTTGGTGGCCATGGGCGGCGATTGTAGACAGACTGCATGACAGCCACTGGACAAAACCACAGCCCTCGGCCAAAGAGCCTGATTTGGTTCAACCTCGTTACAGTTAAGCCATGCAAAGCGACCACAAAACCCTCCCCCTCTGGCAAGTGCTGGCCTGCGGCGCGCTGATCGTCTCCATGGCCATGGGCATTCGCCACGGTTTTGGCCTGTGGATGCAGCCCATGACCCAAGACATGGGCTGGGGCCGCGAAGATTTCGCTCTGGCTGTGGGCATCCAAAACATCAGTTGGGGGGTGTTTGGCATCTTCTCGGGCATGCTGGCCGACCGATTTGGTGCATTTCGGGTGATTTTGGTCAGTGGGCTGTTGTATGTGGCTGGGTTGTGGGGCATGGCGCATGCCAGCACCACCTGGGGACTGATGCTGACGGCAGGTTTGTTGGTGGGTGCGGCCCAAGCTGGCACCACCTTTGCCGTGGTGTTTGGCGTCATTGGCCGCAACATTCCAGCTGAAAAACGCTCCTGGGCCATGGGCGTGGTGTCTTCGGCGGGTTCGTTTGGCCAGTTTGTCATGGTGCCAGCCGCCTCTTATTTGATTGGCCATCTGGGTTGGCAACAAGCCTTGGTGTTCTTGGCAGCGCTGTTGATCACGATTTTCCCCTTGGCCATGGGCTTGCGCGAACCGGGCTTTGCCGGCGGTGCGGCACCCCAGCGCGACCAAAGTATTTGGCATGCTTTGCGCGAAGCCTTTGGCTACCGCAGTTTTCAGTTGTTGATGGCGGGTTACTTTGTCTGTGGTTTTCAAGTGGTGTTCATCGGCGTGCACATGCCCAGCTATTTGAAAGACCAAGGCATGGAGCCTTATGTGGCCAGCACCGCCTTGGCGCTCATTGGTTTGTTCAATATCTTTGGCACCTACGCGGCAGGCAGCCTGGGGGAAATTTGGCCCAAGCAAAAAATCTTGTCGGGTATTTACCTTGCGCGTGGGATTTTTGTGATTGGCTTCATCAGTGTGCCCATCTCGCCACTGACCGTCTATATTTTTGCCGCGCTGATGGGCTTGTTGTGGTTGTCCACGGTGCCGGTCACCAGCGCCTTGGTGGCGCAAATTTTTGGCGTGGCGCACCTGTCCATGCTCAGCGGTTTTGTGTTTTTGAGCCACCAATTTGGCAGTTTTTTAGGCGTTTGGCTGGGCGGTTGGGTCTATGACCGCACCGGCAGTTACGATGTCATGTGGTACTTGACCATCGCCTTGAGCGTGTTTGCCATGCTGATCAACCTTCCGATCAATGAACGCGCCATCCAGCGCCAAGCGGTGCCTGCATGAGAAAGGTGGTGCTCTGGTTGACCTATGCTTTGGGGGCTTTCTCCCTTGCGGGTGTTTTTGCCATGTACTTGCAGCCTGAATTCGTGTTCAATTTGGCCAATCAAGTTTGGAGCTGTTTTTAAGATGCCCAACATCATCATCACCGGCGCATCCGATGGCATTGGCGCAGAGCTGGCACGCCAACTCTCTCGCCGCCACGGCCTGCAGGCCATGATGGTGTTGGCAGCGCGAAATGCCTCGGGCTTACAAGCCGTTGCAGCTGAATGCAATGCGCTGGGTGCGCGAACCCTGATCCTTCCTACAGACGTGACCGACGCTGATCAATGCCGCTATTTGGTCGACACCACGGTGCGTCAGTTTGGCAGTTTGGATATTTTGATCAACAACGCTGGTGTCTCAGGCCACGCCCTGTTAGAAGATGTGCCTGCTGACAAACTGGCTTGGTATGAACACATGATGCGGGTAAATCTGTGGGGCAGCGTGTATTGCACCCATGCCGCCTTGCCTGCACTTCAAGAAAGCCATGGCCGCATTGTGGCCGTGTCATCGCTGGCAGGTATGGTGGGCGTGCCCGGTCGCACGGCTTATTGCGCCAGCAAATTCGCCATGGCTGGTTTTTTTGAAGCCCTGCGTGCCGAGGTGAAAGACGCTGGAATCAGCGTCACGATTGCCTACCCCGGGGTGGTTCGCACACAAATTCGGCACCATGGTTTCAATGCCCAAGGTGACATGGCCGGCGAGAGCGGTCTGCACGAAGACAAAGCCATGACCACCCAAGACTGTGCCCGACAGATCATCTATGGCATGGTGCGACGTCGCCGAGAAGTGGTGATGACAGCGCCCGGCAAACTGGCCCGCTACCTGAAGTTGGTCGCACCTTGGTTGGTGGAGCACATGGCGCAAGCGGCCGTGAAAAAAGAATTCCAAACCAAGACGCCATGAACGAATCCGTTCTCAACCTACATCGTTCCAACGCATGAGCACGCCTGTTCACGGCGCAGGTGATCCCTCACCGTGGGTGCAACGCTGGTCGCGCCTCATTCCTGCCTCGGGCCGTGTGCTGGATTTGGCCTGTGGCCATGGTCGGCACATGCGGTACTTGCAAGCTCTGGGGTTTCAGTGCCTGGGGCTGGACCGGGATACAGCCGCCCTTGATGCCGCGAAGTCCTATGGGGAAGTTTTTCATGCCGATATTGAAAACCAAGCGTGGCCCCTGAACGGTGTGCAGTTTGACGCGGTGGTGGTCACCAACTATTTATGGCGACCTTTGTGGCCTCACATTTTGCATAGTTTGAAGACAGATGGTGTTTTGATTTATGAAACATTCAGTAAGGGCAATGAAACTGTTGGCAAACCCTCGAACCCCCATTTCCTGTTAAGCGCTGGCGAGCTGCTTGAAGTTTGCAAAGATTTGCGCACAGTGGCTTTCGAAGACGGTTACTTGACCGATCCGGCGCGATTTGTGCAGCGCATCGTGGCGGTGCATGCCAATCCAAATTCCCACACCAGGGCAACTTACCGTTTGTCCTGATACCCGATCAAACCTTGCAGGCTAACAACTTGATGCGACAACCTGACCAACCGAAGCCTAAAGCTAGAATCACATCTTTAGTCACACTCTGACCTCATTCAATGACACCCATCTCTGGAAGCATCGTGGCCTTGGTCACACCGATGTTGGAAGACGGCAGCATCGACTACCCCCATTTGCGATCGCTCATCGAATGGCATATTTCGCAAGGGACCGACTGTATTGGCGTGGTGGGCACCACCGGCGAATCCCCCACGGTGACGGTGGAAGAACACTGCGAAATCATCCGTGTTTCAGTGGAGCAAGCCAAGGGCCGCGTGCCCATCATGGCTGGCTGCGGTGCCAACTCCACATCTGAAGCCATCGAGTTGGCCAAGTTCGCCAAAAATGTTGGCGCCGATTGTCAATTGCAAGTGGTCCCCTACTACAACAAGCCCACCCAAGAAGGCCAGTATTTGCATTTCCGCGCCATCGCTGAAACGGTGAATTTACCGATGGTGCTCTACAACGTGCCCGGCCGCACCGTCGCCGATATGCAGCACGACACCGTCATGCGTTTGGCCCAAATTGACGGCATCATTGGCATCAAAGAAGCCACCGGCAACATCGAACGCGCCCAATGGCTGATCCACGAAGCGCCAAAAGGCTTTGGCGTTTATTCAGGCGACGATGGAACGGCTGTGGCCTTGATGCTGTGCGGTGGACAAGGCAATGTCAGCGTGACTGCCAATGTCGCGCCCAAACTGATGCATGAACTCTG
>JBIIPF010000047.1:0-9619 GCA_044342755.1 Limnohabitans sp.
TTTCGTAGTCCTCTTGCCATGAAGTCACGCAAAAGCCGCCCGCCATGGGGACTCATTTTTCTGGTCTTTCGCTCAAAAAATGGTCCCCAGGCCGTGCGGCTTTGAAGTGTTTTCCTAGGTCAGCGAATCGCCCATGCGCCAATAACAGGCTCACCATCTAAATCACTTCAGCTTGCCGAACATGGTGGGTCGGACCGCGCGAACATTGCCGCTTGCGGCGGTGAGCGTCGGCCGAGCCCACCGTGGTTGGCAAGCTCGGCGTGACTTAAAGCAAAACCGTAGTTGGCAAGCTCGGCGTGACTTAAAGCAAAACCGTGGTTGGCAAGCTAGAAATGACTTAAAGATCGCACCGACCCGCGGTTGGCAATCTCAGCGTGAATGAATTGGAATCTGACCCCTGTTAACCAATGAATGGGTCAAACCAAGAAGGCCTTGAGCGCCACCAAGGTCTCGTTGGGCGATTCGCTCATCTGGTGATGGCCATTCGGAATCATCACCACCTGCAAACGCTGGCCTGCATCCTTGGCCTGCTGCACCAAGCTTTGCGCGTTTTTCGGCATGGTCATCTGGTCGTTCTCGCCCAACACCATCAGCACCGGGCAGGTGACAGCCGCCATGGCTTGCAAACCCTGGTCGTAGTTGTTACAGGCGTTGAAGCCGGTGTGAAACAGATTCACGGTTTTGTTGCTGGCCAGCACGCGCCGCCCCAACGCCAAACTCGCGCCAAACACCCACGAACCCGCACCGGAGGGCGGTGCCAGTGTGGCGCGGGAAAACACGTTGGTCATGTGCAGCGCTTTCTCGGGTTGGTTCAAGGACGCGTCCAGCAGGGCAGGTGAGACTTTCATGGGGTAGGCGGTGCCGACCATCACCAAATGGCTGATGCGCTCGCCCATGTTGGCGGCTGCTTGCAAAGCGATGAGGGAGCCAAAACTGTGGCCGACCAAGGCGGCGCGTTCCACGCCTTGCGCATCAAGCAAAGCCTGAATGAAGGCGGCGGCTTCTTGCACGCTGGCGGGCGGCGTACCGGCGCTTTTGCAGTGGCCGGGCAGGTCGATGGCCAACACGTTCCAGCCGTGGTGCGCCAAGTAGCGGCTTTGCAGCGCCCAGACGCTGTGGTCGCACAACACGCCGTGAATCAAAACCACGGTGGGCTGGGCGGGGTTGAAATCTTTGCCACCGGTGTAGGCGTAGGTGGCGTGGCCGTTGACGTCAATGTGCATCAGTGGCTCCTTAAGGCTTGGCGCCGTTGGTGTTGCTGGGACCAGTGCCAGCCGCAGCCGTTGCAAGGCCTGATGCCGTGCCAGCAGATGACGCCCCGTTGCCTGCAGCTTTCTCTGCCGCTTTCAAGGCCCGCTTCAAGTCGTCGATCAAATCATCCGGGTCTTCCAAGCCCACCGACAAGCGGATCGTGCCCGCGCCAATGCCGGCCTGCGCCAAGGCCTCGTCGCTCATGCGGAAATGCGTGGTGCTGGCCGGGTGGATGACCAGCGATTTGCTGTCGCCCACATTCGCCAAATGGCTGAAGATGTTCAGCGCTTCAATGAAAGCGCGGCCTTGCGCGCGTGAACCGTTGATGTCGAAGCTGAAGACGGAGCCCGCGCCACGAGCGCCACCGCGCAACAACTTTTGCGCCAGGGCGTGGCTGGGGTGGTCGGGCATGAGTGGATGGCCGACACGCGACACCATCGGGTGCGTCGCCAGAAAGGCCACGACTTTTTCAGTGTTGGCCAAATGCCTTTCCATGCGCAGTGGCAAGGTTTCCATGCCCTGCAAAATCAACCAAGCGCTGTGCGGGCTCAGGCAAGCACCAAAGTCGCGCAAGCCTTCACGGCGCGCGCGCAGCAAGAACGCGCCGACCGTGCTTTCCTCGGTGAACACCATGTTGTGAAAACCCGCATACGGCTCGGACAACTCGGGAAATTTACCGCTGGCCTCCCAATCAAACGAGCCGCCATCGACCACCACACCGCCAATCACGGTGCCGTGGCCGCTTAAAAATTTGGTGGCCGAGTGGTAGACCAAATCCGCGCCCAAGGACAAAGGTTGCTGCAAATACGGGGTGCTGAGTGTGGCGTCCACCAAGAGGGGCACGCCGTGTTCATGGGCCAGCGCCGACACGCTGGGAATATCCAGCACGTCCAAGCCCGGGTTGCCCACGGTTTCGCCAAACAGCAGTTTGGTGTTGGGTTGGATGGCGGCGCGCCAAGCTTCCATATCACCAGGTTTGACAAAGGTGGTCTCGATGCCAAAACGGCGCATCGTGTAGTGCAGCAAATTGTGCGAACCGCCATACAGCGCCGAACTGGCCACGATGTGCGAGCCCGCGCCCATCAGCGTGGCCACACTCAGGTGCAGCGCGGCTTGGCCGCTGGCGGTGGCAATCGCGCCAATGCCGCCTTCCAAGGCCGCGATCCGCTGCTCGAACACCGCGGTGGTGGGGTTGCTGATGCGGCTGTAGACATGCCCGGCGCTTTCCAAATTGAACAGCGCCGCCGCTTGGTCCGACGACTCGAACACATACGAGGTGGTGAGGTGGATCGGCACGGCGCGGGCGCCGGTGGCGGGGTCGGGTTGGCTGCCTGCGTGCAGTGTCAGCGTGTCGAAATGGGGATCGGCGTAACCGGTCATGACATCCTCGTTCTCACGGTGTTGTGATCATGGATTGTGGGCTATATTGAAAGCATGGCTAACCATGAAGGCCAAGAGGAAAACACCATGAAAGTCAGCGACATCCTGCGCCTCAAAGGCACCACGCTTTACACCACCACGCCCTTGGCCTCTTTGGCCGAAGCCGTGAAAATGATGGCCGAGCACGACTTGGGTTCCATCTTGGTGATGGAACAAGGTGATTTGGTCGGCATCCTGACCTTCCGCGAAGTGATCCTGGCGCTGAATAACAACGGCGGTAACTTGGGACAAGTCACGGTGCGTTCGGCCATGGACGACCAACCGCTCACCTGCGCACCCGACACCGAACTCGACGAAGTGCGCCGCATGATGCTCGAGCGCCATGCCCGCTACTTACCGGTCCTGAGCGACCGCCAATTGATGGGCGTGGTGAGTTTTTACGACGTGGCCAAGGCCGTGGTGGACAGCCAAAACTTCGAGAACCAAATGCTCAAAGCCTATATCCGCGATTGGCCGGCGGAGGAAGAGGGTGCGAAGGCCGCTTAAGTCATTCACCGTATCTGGTTGGCCATGCTCAATACAGCTTGGCTTGGCCACTCAGCCATTCACGCAGCGCCAAATTCATGCGTGTTTGCCATCCTTGCCCCGATTCTTGAAATGCTTGAATGATGTCTTCATCAATGCGCAGGTTGATGTGACGTTTGGTGCTTGGCAGCGGAGGGCGACCTCTTTTGGGTTTGAGAAGTTCTTGCGCCGATGTTTCATCCACAAGTTGTGGAAGCACCTCCCGCGCTGGGCGCGCATTGTCAAACCAGCCTTCATCGGCTTCTGGGTTTTCTTTGTCTGTCAATTCAGGGTTAGGTTTGCGCGGCATGACGGTTTCTTTCTCGTTGGTTGGCTCTTCGCAGGCTGATGACATGAATCACGCCACCCCTTGGCGTGAAGATCAGCATATGCAAGTGTTCTCCGATCCACCCCAAGGCCTGAAATCGATTTTCCGAATAGTCTTGACGCTTATCCTGAGAAATCAAAGCGCTGTCCCATTCAAAATCCACTACCCGGGAAAAATCAAACCCCCGCAACAACAGATTGCGCTCAGATTTGCTGGGATCAAAGGAATAGTTGTTCAATTATTGTACCCACAACATTTACATGAACTTTTTGGCGTGACAAAGTCAAAAAGTGTGGAGGAACAATCTGTCAAGGTAAAGTTGAAAAACAGTGAAGTGGTTCCCACACGCCTGGCTGGATTCATCCCTGAATTTCTGTCAGGGATAATCCTCCGCATGAGCGGCAACACTTTCGGCACACTTTTCACAGTCACCAACTTTGGTGAATCCCACGGCCCGGCCATTGGCTGCGTGATTGATGGCTGCCCACCGGGCATGGCCTTGAGCGAGGCCGACATCCAGCACGACCTCGATCGCCGCCGCCCTGGCACCAGCCGCCATGTCACGCAGCGCCAAGAACCCGATCAGGTGCAAATCTTGAGTGGCGTCTACCAAGGCGTGACCACCGGCACACCCATTGCCCTGCTGATTCACAACACCGATCAGCGCAGCAAAGACTACAGCGACATCTTGCAAAGCTTTCGCCCCGGCCACGCCGACTACACCTATTTGCAAAAGTACGGCGTGCGCGACCCGCGTGGTGGTGGCCGCTCCTCCGCGCGATTGACTGCTCCCACCGTGGCTGCAGGCGCTGTGGCGAAAAAATGGTTGAAAGACAAATTCGGCACCACGTTCATCGGGTGCATGACGCAATTGGGCGAACACCCCATCGGCTTTGAAGACTGGGCCCATGTGCCCCACAACCCGTTTTACGCACCCATCCAAGATGTGTCCTACTTGGAAAACTACATGGACAGTTTGCGCAAAGCCGGCGACTCGTGCGGCGCGCGCATCCGTGTCGTCGCTCAGGGCATGCCGGTGGGTTTGGGTCAACCCATTTACGACCGACTCGATGCAGACATTGCTTACGCGATGATGGGTTTGAATGCGGTGAAGGGCATTGAAATCGGCGCTGGTTTTGCCAGCGTTGCACAACTTGGTTCCAGCCACGGCGACAGCTTGACGCCCGAAGGATTTGCCAACAACAACGCTGGCGGCATCTTGGGTGGCATCAGCACCGGCCAAGACCTCGAGGTGAGCATCGCCATCAAGCCCACCAGCTCCATCCTCACGCCGCGCGACAGCATCGACAGCGCAGGCAACGCCGTGCAAGTGCAAACCAAGGGCCGTCACGACCCGTGTGTGGGTATTCGCGCCACGCCCATCGCTGAAGCCTTGCTGGCCTTGGTGGTGATGGACCACGCACTGCGCCACCGCGCCCAGTGCGCCGATGTGGTGCCGCCTGTGACGCCCATCGCTGCACATCGTCCGGACTGAGCCGATGACACCCACTTCTGCGCCGCTTGTCTCGCGGCGTCAACTGGTGCCGTTTGCCGCGCTCTCAGCCAGTTACTTTGCCCACATCGGTTTCTTCAATCCCTACCTGCCTTTGTGGCTGAAAAGTTTGGGTTTGAGCCTGTGGATGATTGGTTTGCTCACCTCGATGCAAGCCGTCACACGCGTGTTTGCACCTTACCTCTGGGGATGGCTGAGTGACCGCAGCGGTGAGCGTGTGCCCTTGATGCGCTGGTGCGCCGGCATGGCCTTCTTGTGTTCCATCGGTTTGTTGTTCAATCCATCACCCTGGTGGTTGGCCGTGGTGTTGCTGCTGATGTTCACCCACACCAGCGCCATGATGCCCATGAGCGAAGCGGCGATGGCGCATTTGGTCAGCCACCAAGGTGCGCTCGATGTGCGCCGCTATGGCCGCATCCGCTTGTGGGGCTCTTTGGGTTTTTTGGTCACCGTGTTTGTCTCGGGTGCGTGGTTCGAGGCGCACGGCATGGGTGGTTTTCCCCTGTGGACCATCCTCACCTTGGCGGCCATCAACCTCAGCGTGTGGAACCTGCCGAACGTGCGCGAAGAAGCGCACCACGACAAAGACCAAGCAGGCTTTGGCGATGTGCTGCGACAGGCCCAAACCCAGTGGTTCTTTGCCACCTTGTTTTGTCATGTGCTGTCGCATGTGGCCATCTACACGTTTTTCTCGTTGTACTTGGATGAACTCGGCTACGGCAAAGACATGATTGGTGTGTTGTGGGCCTTGTCGGTGGTGGTGGAAATCATCGGTTTCTTCACCCAAAGCCGTTGGTTGCATTGGTTGAGCTTGCCCGCGTGGTTGTGTGTGTGCACCGGTGTGATGGCCTTGCGCATGGGCATGACGGCTTGGTATGGCCAGGTGTTGTGGGTGCTGCTGTTGGCGCAGTGCCTGCATGTGTTCACGTTTGCGATTCAACACACGGTGTGCATTGCCTGGTTGTCGCAGCATTTCCCGGGGCGCTTGCGCGGGCGCGGCCAAGCGCTGTATGCCGTGATTGGCTATGGCTTCACCGGCGTGTTGGGCGCTTTGGGGGGCGCGGCACTGAGCACGCGCTTGGGTTTGGAAGCCGTGTTTTGGGTGGCCATCCCCGTGGCCTTGTTGGGACTGCTCTGTGCGCTGATGTTGCGGCGAGCAGCACAACACCATCCGCACATACCCGCTACCGCATAAAGCTTCATTTTCAAGTGTGGGCGCTTGTCGCTCGTTTTGAAAGCAGGTACACCTTGGGGCAGGGAGGTGTGGCATGGTTCAACCGCGCATCTTGATCGTCGAAGACCATCCCTTGATGGCAGACGCCTTGCGGGCCCACTTGCAAAGCTTGGTGCCACGTGTGCAGTGTGTGCAAGCCGGTAATTTGTCCGATGGTTTGGCTTGCATGGCAACCCACAGCTATGCCTTGGTATTGGTCGATTTGAACCTGCCCGACTCCGAGGGTTTGGACACCTTGAACGCTTTTTGCAATGCGCCTGTGCAGTGGCCCATGGCCGTGATTTCGGCCTTGAATGATGCGCAAGTAGCGCAAACCTGTTTGGACAACAACGTGGTG
This sequence comes from Limnohabitans sp., assembly GCA_044342755.1. Taxonomy (GTDB): domain Bacteria; phylum Pseudomonadota; class Gammaproteobacteria; order Burkholderiales; family Burkholderiaceae_C; genus Limnohabitans. The sequence goes on from JBIIPF010000047.1 coordinate 6,608, forward strand.
TACCTGCTCAAGTCGGTGCAAACCTCACAGCTGATGGCGGATTTGTTGAAGCTGTTGACCCACACCCTGCTGGCGTCCATCAGCCTGGACGCCAGTCTGCAGGCGCAGCAAGCCGCAGCGCATCCCATGACCAGCTTGTCCAAAATGCAGCGTCTGGTGCTGGCCCATCTGTCTCAAGGTCAAAGTAGCATGGCGATCGCCCAAGCGCTCAAAGTCACCGAGGCCACGGTGCGCAGCCACATGACGCAAATCTACAAACGACTGGGTGTGAAAAACCGCACGCAAGCCAGTTCGATTTATTTGCGCTGGTCTCAGCAGCATGGCTTGTTTGATGGTTAAACGCTGCTTGTTGGGGCTGGCGCTGTTTTGCAGTGCTCTGGCTTGCGCCAACGCCATTCAGAATGCATCCGTGCTTTGGACGCAGCTGCGCATCGTGGTCGATCAATCGGCGCAATTCACACCAGAACAAGCATGGACAAGCACCCAGGCGAACGACGCCATCACTTTGCAGCAGGCCAACCAAGTGCTGGCTGCACCCAATGCACCACCGCACTGGGCTGGCTTTCGGTTGCCCCCCAATCCAGACGCGGCGCAGGCGCTGTGGTTGAGCCTGAAGTCGCCCACACAAGACCACAGTCAGGTTTGGGTTCGGGAGGGCGAACAAGCTTGGCAAGCCTGGCCAGATATGCAACAACGGGGGCTGGGCAGTTACTTGTTTCCAGTTTGGATCCTGCCCGCACCATCGCATCACAACATTGATGTGTTGATTCGTCTGGAAGGTGTCAACCGCATCCAATTCCCAGTGGACTTGCAAGCCCCCGCAAACTTTGTGCAACAGCATTGGCGCTTGATGCTCTTGATGGGTGCTGTGCTGGCCGTGCCTTTGTTGTTGGTGCTGTATGCCCTCAGTTTGATGCCCCACCTCAGCAGCCCTGCGTTGTGGTTGTTTGTGTTGATGGCGCTGTGCGAAATCGTGTGCGCCAGTTGGATCAGTGGCTTGCTTTGCTTGCTGTGGCCAGACTTGAGCCGGGCTCAGGCTGCGGTGGTGGGCAGCTTCAGCTACTGGGTCCTGTTTGTTGCCAGCATCCACCATGCACAATTGTTTCTAAGCACAGCGCAGCGGCATCCCTTGGCGCATCAATGCTTGAAGCTTGGCGCTTGGCTCTGGTACTTGTTGGTGCCCTTGTGTGCCTGGCTGCAGCCGAGTTGGCTGCGCACCTTGCTGCTGGTGGGTGGCAGCGTGCATGCCACGTGCATGCTGGGTTTGGCTTGGCGCAGTTGGCGCTTGAGCCCGAGCACGCAAAGGGCCTTGTTTGCCAGCATGTGGCTGGTGTATGTGACGTCAGTGGTGGTCTATTGGTTGTACCGCGTCTTCGAATGGCCCTTGTTCACCACCTTGGGCGTGCAGTTTGTGCAAGGTGCAGTCATGGCCAGTTTGATGGGCTGGTCGGCCTGCTTGCAAGTGATTCAACAGCGCATGGATTTGCAACGCAGTGTTGGCATCAGCCAAGCCAGGCACCGATGGTATGCCGCGGCCCAACACGACTTGTGGCAACCCTTGCAAAGTCTGCAGTTGTTCGCCAAAGCTTTGTTGAAAGCCAGTCCGCAGAAGCGCTCTTCCTTGGTGGCTGCCATGCAATTGGCCTCGCAGGCCGTCGATGATTTCATGCAGCATTTGCGTTACTGGGCCGATGAAGAGCCACCAGTCCACCCGGTCAATCACCGCACACAAGACCTGTGGGTGGCAGATTTGCTGCGACCTTTGGTCGATGAATTTCAACCATTGGCCAGCATGCGGCACGTGGTGTTGCGCCATCCGCCTTGCCGTGCCCGGGTGCGTGTGAATCTGCATGCTGCGCAACGCATGCTGCGCAATCTGCTGTCCAACGCCTTGCAATACACGCCCGCGGGTGGTCGGGTGTTGCTGGGTTGCAAGCGGCAAGGCTCGTTACTGTGGATTCTGTGCATGGACAACGGCAGTGGCATGAACTCGCAAGCAGCGCAAGACTGTTTCAATGCCTTCACCCGTCTGGCACCTGATGACGAAGGAGTGCACCACTTGGGGCTGGGCTTGTTCAGCGTCAAGCAATTGGCCTTGCAACACCAGATGCCCACACGCTTGCACAGTGTGGAAGGGCGGGGCACCGTGATTGGCTTTGGCGTTTTCCTGTTGGCCTCAGATAACATCCACCGAATCTGAAAAACACGAGGAGCACACCATGGCAGCCTACATCATCGTCGATGGCGAAGTCACCGACTCAGAAAAAATGGACATTTACAAGGCGCAAGCCAAACCCTTGGTGGAAAAATTTGGCGGTGAGTACTTGGCACGTGGCGGTGCGCTGGCAGTGAAGGAAAACCAGCGATGGACACCCCATCGATTGGTCTTGTTGAAATTTCCTTCCATGGCGCAGGCTGAGGCTTTTTACAACGCGCCGGAGTACCAAGCCTTGTTGCCGCTCAGTCGTGAAGCGTCACGGCGGTCTTTGGTCCTGTTTGAAGGCGTCTGATCAGTCGCGCGGCCTGAGCGAAAACGTGATTTCGCTGGGCATGTTGCCGTTTTCATCCCGCGGCAAGGTGCCGGTTTTCTCAACAGCATTCAACACGGCTTGGTCCCAAGCGTCATTGCCACTGGACACCTTCAACTTTTTGCCAATGATTTGCCCAGACGGGCTGCAAATCACCAACACTTCTGCGGCAGGGTTGCCCATCACCGCTTGCAGTTGGGCATCTGAAAATGTGATGTTGGGTTTGATGCGCGCGCGCAATCGACCCAAATAACTCGCCGATGGGCCGGCGGCCTTGGCCGCTTTACCCGTGTCCGTGCTTGCACCGGTGGCGTCAGCCAAGCCACGCAGGCGTTTGACTTCTTCAAGGTGGCGTTCTTCAGCGCGTTGCATCTCTTCGGCTTTGCGTTTTTCCAACGCTTTGGCTTTCTCAGCCTTCTTGTCATTGGCCTCTTTCAGCTTGGCTTTCTCTTCCTCGCGGGCTTTGTCCTGGGTTTCTTTTTTC
>JBIIPF010000048.1:0-9602 GCA_044342755.1 Limnohabitans sp.
CTTGGCTTACAGCGTTTACGCCTGGGGTCAAAAGCTCTTGGGCGCCAGCCGTGTCAGCATGGTTTTGTATTTGGGGCCACTGTGGGGTGCGGTGGTGTCGTGGGGCGTGCTGAACGAGCCGCTGGGCTGGCACCACTTGGTCGGCGCCTTACTGATCTTGCCCGGCGTCGCTTTGGCGCAATGGACTTCCTCAGAACAATTGGGGTCAGATTCCAATTAAATCGCTTGAGCTCGGAATTCCAAACAATTGGAATCTGACCCCCATGACCCATTACTCGGCAATACCGGGCACCACCTGGCTGAAGCCGCCATCCACATAGGTGATTTCTGCCGACACGCCGGCCGCCAAATCCGACAGCAAGAAGGCGGCGACGTTGCCCACATCCTCGATGGTCACGTTGCGGCGGATGGGCGAGTTGTTGGCCACCACGTCCAAAATCTTGCCAAAGCCCTTGATGCCCGACGCCGCCAAGGTTTTGATGGGGCCAGCGCTGATGCCGTTGGCTCGCATGCCGCGGTTGTGGCTGCCCAAAGACTCGGCCAGATAGCGCACCGAGGCCTCTAGGGAGGCCTTGGCCAAGCCCATGGTGTTGTAGTTGGGCACATTGCGCAGCGCGCCCAAGTAGCTGAGCGTGAGCACCGAGGCCTTGTCGTTGAAGTGGGGCAGCATGGCCTTGGTCAAGGCGGGGAAGCTGTAGGCGCTGATGTCATGGGCGATGGCGAAGGCTTCGCGGCTCAAACCCTCCAGGAAATCACCGGCAATCGCTTCGCGCGGCGCAAAGCCAATGGCGTGCACAAAGCCGTCAAATCGGGGCCAGGCGGCAGTCAGGCCGCTCACCATGGCGGCGATTTGCTCGTCGCTGGACACGTCGCAGTCAAACACCAAGTTGGAGCCGAAATCGGCGGCGAATTCGGTGATGCGCTCTTTGAAACGCTCGCCTTGGTAGCTGAAGGCCAGTTCCGCGCCCTGGGCATGGCAAGCTTTGGCGATGCCGTAGGCGATGGACCGGTTGGACAGCACGCCGGTGATGAGCAATTTCTTGCCCGCTAAAAACCCTGTTTTTTCCTGCATTTCGCGGCTCCTGAAAAATCTTGCAGAATTGTCGCATGCGAACTTTTTTACTTGGCGTTTGGTTGTGTTGCGCGTCCCCGGTGTGGGCGGCGCACGCCTATGCCCAGTTTGGCGACATCCTCTACCCGCCGGGTTTCAAACATTTCAGCCATGTCAACCCGGTCGCGCCCAAGGGCGGCGACATCGCTTTGGTGGCGCCCACCCGCGCTTCCAGTTTTGACAAATACAACCCGTTCACCATGAAGGGCACAGCGCCACCAGGTCTTGGTTTTTTGATGTTTGAAACCCTGTTGGTGGGCAACACCGAAGAGCCCACCACCGCCTACGGCCTGCTGGCCGAAGATGTGACGGTGGCCGCAGACAAGCTTTCGGTCACCTTCCGGCTGCACCCCGAAGCGCGTTTTCACAATGGCGACCCGGTGCTGGCCGCCGATGTGAAATATTCGTTCGACCGCCTCACCAGCAAAGAAGCCGCGCCGCAATTTCGCACCTATTTCAGCGAGGTCAAGGCGGCCACCGTGCTCTCTGAGCGCGAAATCCGGTTTGATTTCAAGCGCGCCAACGCCGAGTTGCCGCTCATCGTGGGCGGCATGGCGGTGTTCAGCCAAAAGTGGGGCGCGGGCAAGCCCTTGGACCAGGTGGTGACCGATGTGCCCATCGCCTCCGGCCCCTACAAATTGGGCAAAACCGACTTCGGCAAAGACATCCAGTACGTGCGCAACCCCGATTACTGGGCGAAAAACCTCGGCGCGCGTCGTGGCATGTTCAATTTCGACCGCATCACCTACAAGCTCTACAAAGACACCACCGCGCAATTCGAGGCTTTCAAAGCCGGCGAGTTCGATTACATCCAAGCGTTTGTGGCACGCGAGTGGGCCCGCGGCTACAAGGGCAAGTTGTTTGACAACGGCACGCTCATCAAACAAGAGCTGCAGCACGGCAACGCGGGCGACTTCCAAGGCTTCATGTTCAACACGCGTTTGGCCAAGTTCAAGGACAAGCGGGTGCGCCAAGCGATTGCTTTGGCGATGGACTACGAGTGGATGAACCGCCAACTCTTCTACCAAGCCTACACCCGGGTGCGCGGCTATTTTGTCGGCAGCGACTTTGAAGCCAAGGGCCTGCCCGCGCCCGACGAACTGGCTTTGCTGCAAAGCTTGCGCGACAAACTGCCGCCCGAGGTGTTCACCGACCCCGTGCCGCTGCCGCCGCAAACCAGCCTGGACCCCGCCTCGGGCCACACGCTGCGCGACCATTTGCGCCAAGCCCGCGACTTGCTGGCGCAAGCCGGCTGGACCTACCGCGACGGCGCCTTGCGCAATGACAAAGGCGAGGCGTTCACCTTGGAGTTTTTGGACAACTCGGGCTCCATGGGCCGGGTCGTCACGCCCTACGCCAAAAACCTGGAAAAACTGGGTTTCAAGGTGAACTACAAGGTGGTGGATTTCGCCGTGCTGCAAAAGCGCATGGACGTGTTTGACTTCGAGCTCATCAGCAACCGCATCGGCGGCAGTGAAGCACCGGGCACCGAGTTGCTCGAACGCTTTGGCGCCAAAGCCGCCGACACCGAAGGCTCAAGCAACGTCATCGGTATCAAAGACCCGGCCATCGACGCCTTGTTGGACAAGGCCGTGGCGGCGCAAACCCGCCCGCAATTGGTGGCGGCCTTGAAGGCCCTTGACCGCGTGTTGAGACACGGCCACTACACCGTGCCGCATTGGTATGGCAGCGTGCACCGCGTGGCTTGGCGGGCAGGGCGCTTCCAGCGGCCACAGGTGACACCGCGTTTTTACCAACCCGAAACCTGGATCACCAGCACCTGGTGGGGCAGCACCGCCAACTTGGTAGGAGACCGCTGACATGTTCAGTTACATCCTGAAACGCTTGTTGTTGATGATTCCGACCTTGTTTGGGATTTTGTTGCTCACCTTTGTCGTCATCCAATTTGTGCCGGGGGGTCCGGTCGAGCAAATGGTGTCGCAGTTGCAGGGCCGTGACACCGGCGGCGAGGGCGCTGCCACCAGTGGTGCGGGCTACCGAGGACGCCAAGGGGTGGACGCGGCACGCATCGAAGAAATCAAGCAACTCTATGGCTTTGACAAACCGCCACTGGAGCGCTTCGTGCAAATGCTCCAACAGTTCGCCCGCTTCGATTTGGGCAAAAGTTTTTTCTACCCCAAAGACGTGTGGCAACTGGTGAAAGAAAAGTTGCCGGTCTCCATCAGCTTGGGGCTGTGGACGTTTTTCCTCAGCTACTTGGTGTCGGTGCCGCTGGGCATTGCCAAGGCGGTGCGGGCGGGCACGCGCTTTGACATGCTCACCAGCATCGTTGTGTTGATTGGTTACGCCATCCCCGGTTTTGTGCTGGGCGTGGCCTTGCTGGTGGTGTTTGGCGGGCAGTTGCAATGGTTTCCCTTGCGCGGCTTGACGTCGAGCAACTGGGAAACGCTGAGCCTGGGCGCGAAAGTGGTGGACTACCTGTGGCACATCGCCATGCCGGTCACCGCCAGCGTGTTGGGCGCGTTCGCGGTCACCACCATGCTCACCAAAAACGCCTTCTTGGAAGAAATTGGCAAGCAATACGTGCTCACCGCGCGCGCCAAAGGTTTGAGTGAACGCAAAGTGCTTTGGAAGCACGTCATGCGCAACGCGCTCATCCCCTTGGTCACGGGCTTTCCGGCGGCATTCATCGGCGCTTTCTTTGCTGGTTCCTTGTTGATTGAAACCCTGTTCTCGCTGGATGGCTTGGGCCTCTTGAGCTACGAGAGCGTGATGCGCCGCGATTACCCCGTGGTGCTGGGCACCCTGTATTTGTTCACCCTGATCGGTTTGGTCACCAAGCTCATCAGCGACCTGTGTTACGTGTGGGTGGACCCGCGCGTGAAGTTTGATTGACCGCCATGGCGACCGCCTCTTTGTCTCCTTCCGCCCTGGCTTGGCAGCGTTTCCGACGCAACCGGCTGGGCTTTGTCAGCCTGGTCTTGTTTGTCATCTTGTTCTTGGTGAGCTTGGCAGCCGAGTTGGTGTCGAACGACAAGCCGCTGGTGGCCAGCTTCCAAGGGCAGTTGCATGTGCCGGTGTTCAAGAACCCACCCGAAACCGCGTTTGGCGGCGACTTCGCCACCCCCACCGACTTCCTCGACCCCTTCATTCGCCAGCAGTTTCAGCAGCCCGGCAACTGGGCCATTTACCCCTTGAACCCTTACCACCACGGCACCTTGAACTACTTTGCCAAAGAGCCCAACCCTGCGCCGCCGTCGGCTGACAACTGGCTGGGCACGGACGACCGGGGCCGCGATTTGCTGGCGCGTTTGCTCTATGGTTTTCGGGTCTCGGTGTTGTTCGCGCTGGCGCTCACCATCACCGGCACCATCTTGGGTGTGGTGACGGGCGCCATTCAGGGTTTCTTTGTCGGCAAGATCGATTTGGCCATGCAGCGTTTCATCGAGATTTGGGGTGCCATGCCCGAGCTCTATTTGCTCATCATCTTTTCTGCGGTGTTTGAGCCCAGCGTCAGCTTGTTGCTGATTCTGTTGAGCTTGTTCGGCTGGATGGGCTTGTCCGACTACGTGCGCGCCGAGTTTTTGCGCAACCGCCAACTCGACTATGTGCGCGCCGCCCGCGCTTTGGGCCTGTCCAACTGGGCCATCATTTGGCGGCATGTGCTGCCCAACAGCATGACGCCCGTCGTCACCTTTTTGCCGTTTCGCATGAGTGCCGCCATCTTGGCGCTCACCAGCCTCGACTTCTTGGGCCTGGGCGTGCCGCCCGGCACCCCGAGCTTGGGCGAGTTGCTGGCGCAAGGCAAAAACAACATCGACGCGTGGTGGATTTCCATCTCCACCTTTGCCGTGTTGGTGGTCACGCTGCTGCTCTTGACCTTCATGGGTGACGCGCTGCGCGACGCGCTGGACCCGCGCAAACTCAAGCAAGAGGCCGAATCATGAAAGCCTTCATGTGCCTGAGCGCCATCAACGCTTCACCAAAGGCTGCCGCATGAGCCCCTTGCTGCGCGTGCACAACCTGCACATGTCCTTCCAAGGCCGCGAGGTGGTGCACGGCGTCTCCTTTGAGATGCAGGCCGGTGAAAAACTCGCCTTGGTGGGCGAGTCCGGATCAGGCAAAACCGTCACCGCGCTCAGCTTGCTGGGCTTGGCGCGCGGCGCGTGGGTGCGCGGCGAGGCCATGTTCAATGGCCAAGACCTCTACAAAATGGCAGAGAACGATTGGCGCGGTATTCGCGGCAGCGAGATCGCCATGGTCTTCCAAGAGCCCATGACGGCCTTGAACCCGCTGTTCACCATCGGCGATCAAATCGCCGAGGTGTTGGAACTGAAAAAAGGCTTGTCCCGCCAAGCGGCGTGGCAACGTGCCATCGACTTGCTGAACGACACGGGTATCCCCGAGCCCGAGCGGCGTGTGGGCAGTTATCCGCATCAGCTTTCTGGTGGCCAACGCCAACGCGCCATGATCGCCATGGCCTTGGCTGGCGAGCCCAAACTCTTGCTGGCTGACGAGCCCACCACCGCCCTTGATGTGTCTTTGCGCGGGCAAATCTTGGCCTTGCTCGACAGCTTGCAAGCCAAGCACAACATGGCGGTGCTGCTGATCACCCACGACCTGAACATGGTGCGTCGTTTCGCCCAGCGCGTGGTGGTGATGGAAAACGGTTTGGTGGTCGAGCAGGGCGCGGTGGCCCAGGTCCTGAGCCAACCGCAACACGCCTACACCAAGCGCCTGGTGGACAGCCAACCCGAGCGCAATGTGTTCGAGCCGGTGTCGAACGCGCCGGTCTTGTTGCAAGCCACTGGCCTGCAGGTGCATTACCCCGTGCCCCGCCCAGGTTGGCGCGGTTGGTTGGGGCGCGGCTCGTTCACGGCTTTGCACGGTGCCGACTTTGAATTGCGCAGTGGCCAAACCTTGGGTGTGATCGGTGAATCCGGTTCGGGCAAGTCTTCGCTGGCCTTGGCCGCGTTGGGCCTGATTCCCTTCCAAGGCGAATTCCAGGTGGAAGGCCAAACTTGGCAAGGCAAGCCCAAGGCCGATTTACCCCTGCGACGCGCTTTGCAAGTGGTGTTTCAAGACCCGTTTTCATCGTTGTCACCGCGCATGACGGTGGAGCAGGTGGTGGGCGAGGGCTTGCAAGTCCATGCCCCTGACCTGAATCCCTTGGCACGGCAAATCAAGGTGCTGGAGGCTTTGGCCGATGTCGGCATGAACGAGGAACAGTTCCCCGGCCTGCTGGCGCGCTACCCCCATGAATTTTCGGGAGGCCAGCGGCAACGCATTGCCATCGCGCGGGCACTCATCGTGCAACCGAGGGTGTTGGTGCTGGACGAGCCCACCAGCGCCTTGGACGTGTCGATTCAAAAACAAGTGCTCGATTTGCTGCAACGCTTGCAGCGCGAGCGCGGTTTGAGCTATTTGCTCATCACCCACGACATCGAGGTGATCGAGGCCATGGCCCACCATGTGATGGTTTTGAAAGACGGGCACGTGGTTGAGGCCGGCACCTTGGATGAGGTGATGAATCAGCCCCAATCCGATTACACGCGCAGCTTGTTGGCGGCGTCTTTTCTGGCAGAAAGACCCGCTTCGGCCTGAAAACCCCGCTCAAACCAACAATTTTGTTGGGTTTGGGCCTGTTTTTGCAGGTACAATGCCGACCAAATGAACGATAACGGGCGGACATCCCAACCGCCCGTTTTTTTTGGTCGGGTGAAAAGCGTTGGCATTGCAAGACATCATTGAACAAACCGTCACCGGCCTGGGTTACCAGTTGGTGGAAGTCGAGCGCTCTGCGGGCGGCTTGTTGCGCATCACCCTGGATTTGCCATGGCAGCCGGGTCAGCCCGAGCAGTTTGTGCAAGTCGAGGACTGCGAAAAAGTCACCCGCCAATTGCAGTTTGTGTTGGAAGTCGAGGGCACCGCCTACAGCCGTTTGGAAGTGTCCTCGCCGGGCATCGACCGGCCACTGCGAACAGAGAACGACTTCGCCCGTTTTGTCGGTCAAGAGATTGACCTGACCCTCAAAGCGCCCATGGGTGCGGCAGCCGCTGGTTTGGTGGCCGCCAACCGCAAGAAATTTCGGGGTGTGTTGGAAAGCACCGACACCCCCCAGACCTGGCAAATCACCTGGCGTGATGAGCCTGTCAGCAAACCGGGCATGCGCCCGGCGCGGGTCCAAAAAGACTTGCCAGTGCAAGCGTTGCAATTCACTCTGAGTGAATTGCGAGACGCCCGACTGGCGCCGATTGTGAATTTCAAGGGCCGCAGGGCCACAGAGGACAGGAGTACTGAACCATGAATCGCGAAATGCTCATGTTGGTGGACGCCATCTCGCGCGAGAAAAATGTCGAGCGTGACTTGGTGTTTGGCGCGGTGGAATCCGCTTTGGCGCAAGCCACCAAAAAGCTGCTGCAAGCAGACAAAGAAAACCCCGTGGAAGACGCCGACATCCGCGTCGCCATGGACCGTGACTCTGGCGAGTACGAAACCTTCCGTCGTTGGTTGGTGGTGCCCGATGAAGCTGGTTTGCAAAACCCAGACTCCGAAGAAATGCTGATGGACGCCAAAGAGCGTTTGTCGGACATTGAGGTTGGCGAGTACATCGAAGAAAGCATGGACTCTTTGCCCATTGGCCGCATTGGCGCCATGGCAGCCAAGCAAGTCATCCTGCAAAAAATCAGAGATGCCGAGCGCGAAATGCTGCTCACAGACTTTTTAGCCCGTGGCGACCGCATCTTTGTCGGCACCGTCAAGCGCATGGACAAAGGCGACTTGATTGTCGAAAGCGGCCGCGTCGAAGGTCGTTTGCGTCGCAGCGAAATGATCCCGAAAGAAAACCTGCGCAGCGCCGACCGTGTGCGCGCCATGATCATGGAAGTCGACACCACCTTGCGCGGTGCGCCCATCATCTTGTCGCGCTCTGCGCCCGAGTTCATGATCGAATTGTTCCGCCAAGAAGTGCCCGAAATTGAGCAAGGCTTGTTGGAAATCAAATCCTGCGCCCGAGACCCCGGCTCCCGCGCCAAGATCGCGGTTATTTCGCATGACAAACGCGTCGACCCCATCGGCACCTGTGTCGGCGTGCGCGGCACCCGCGTGAATGCGGTCACCAACGAATTGGCCGGTGAACGCGTCGACATCGTGTTGTGGAGCGAAGACCCCGCCCAGTTCGTCATCGGTGCTTTGGCCCCGGCCAACGTGTCTTCCATTGTGGTGGACGAAGAAAAACACGCCATGGACGTGGTGGTGGACGATGAAAACCTGGCCATGGCCATTGGTCGCGGCGGCCAAAACGTGCGCCTGGCCTCGGACCTCACCGGTTGGAAAATCAACATCATGGACGCCGCCGAATCGGCGCAAAAAGTAGCCAACGAAACCGAAGGCCTGCGTGCCTTGTTCGTTGAAAAACTCGACGTCGACCAAGAAGTGGCCGACATCTTGATCGAAGAAGGTTTCACCAGCTTGGAAGAAGTGGCCTATGTGCCGCTGCAAGAAATGCTGGAGATTGAAAGCTTTGACGAAGACACCGTGAATGAACTGCGTGCCCGTGCCAAAGACGCTTTGCTGACCATGGAAATTGCCCGTGAAGAAAGCGTGGAAGAAGTCTCCCAAGACCTGCGCGACCTCGACGGTTTGGATACCGAATTGATTGCCAAATTGGCCGAGGGTGGTATCAACACCCGCGATGATTTGGCCGATTTGGCGGTGGACGAGTTGGTGGACATCACCGGCCAGTCTGAAGAAGAAGCAAAAACTTTGATCCTGAAGGCGCGTGAACATTGGTTCGCGGGTCAAGCGTAACGGTCATGAAGAGGAACACCACAGATGACCATCACAACGGTTGCCGAGTTTGCCAAGGAACTCAAAAAATCTCCCGACACACTGCTTGAGCAGTTGAAATCTGCGGGCGTCGCCAAGGGCGCGGTCACAGACGAGTTGACGGATGCTGACAAGCAAAAACTGCTGAGCTTTTTGAAAGCCAGCCATGGCACAGACACGCCAGAGCGCAAAAAAATCACCTTGGTGAAGAAATCCACTTCGGAGATCAAACAAGCGGACGCCACGGGCAAAGCCCGCACCATCCAAGTGGAAGTGCGCAAGAAACGCACCTTCGTCAAACGCGACGACGAGGTGGAAGCCGAGGCCCCTGCTGAGGCTGCGCAAGAAGCCGCGCCTGTTCAACCCATCCTCGATCAAGCCGAATTGGCGCGCCGCGAAGAAGAAGCGCGTCGCCAAGCCGAATTCATTCGCCGCCAAGAAGAAGAGCTGGTTGAAAAACGCCGCTTGCGCGAAGCCCAAGAAGCCAAAGACCGCGAAGTCTTGGCTGCCAAAGCCCTGCCAGCCACCGACAAAGACGCTGAAGCCGCTGCCGCGCAACTGGCGCAAGCCCAGGCCGAAGCCGCAGAGCGCGAAGCCGCTGCCAAGGTCAGTGCTGAAGAAGATGCTGCGCGTGCCAAAGATTTGGACAGCCGCCGCCGCACCGCTTTGGCCGAGGCCGAAGCCATCCGCACCATGATGAATG
>JBIIPF010000049.1:0-9570 GCA_044342755.1 Limnohabitans sp.
GCCCGCCATGGGGACGCATTTTTCTGGTCTTTCGCTCAAAAAATGGTCCCCAAGCCGTGCGGCTTATAAGAGACTTTTCTGCTTGCATAGAATCGCCAAAAACAATCCAACGAGACAACCCCATGAACATCATTCGCTTCGCCGACCTGTGCGCCCAAGGCCGCGCCAAAGACCAACGGGTTTTCATCCGCGCCGACCTGAACGTGCCGTTTGACGACCACGGCCAGATCAGCGAAGACACCCGCATCCGCGCCTCCGTGCCTTGCATCCAGATGGCGCTGGCCGCCGGTGCGGCGGTCATGGTCACCTCCCATCTGGGTCGCCCGACCGAAGGCGAATTCAAACCCGAAGACTCCCTCGCGCCTGTCGCCAAGCGCTTGGGCGAGTTGCTGGGCCGTGACGTGCCCGTGCTGGCCAATTGGGTGGGCGGCGTGGCGGTGGCCCCCGGCCAGGTGGTGATGCTGGAGAACTGCCGGGTCAACAAGGGCGAGAAAAAAAACAGCGAAGACCTGGCGCGCCAAATGGCCGCGCTGTGCGACATCTATGTCAACGACGCCTTTGGCACGGCGCACCGCGCCGAGGGCACCACCTACGGCATCGCGCAGTTCGCCCCGATCGCTTGTGCTGGGCCGCTGCTGTCGGCTGAGATTGACGCCATCAGCAAAGCGCTGGCCAACCCGAAACGGCCGCTGGCCGCCATCGTGGCCGGCAGCAAGGTCAGCACCAAGCTCACCATTCTGCAAGCGCTGGCCAAGAACGTGGACCAATTGATCGTGGGCGGCGGCATCGCCAACACCTTCATGCTGGCCGCTGGTATGAAGATTGGCAAGTCCTTGGCCGAGCCGGATTTGGTGGGCGAAGCCAAAGCGGTGATCGAAGCCATGAAAGCGCGTGGTGCTGAGGTGCCGATTCCCACCGACGTGGTGTGCGCCAAATCCTTTGGTGCGGACGCCCCCGCCACGGTGAAAAAAGCCACCGACGTGGCCGACGACGACTTGATTTTGGACATCGGCCCCGACACCGCCGCGCGCTTGGCCACGCAACTCAAAGCCGCTGGCACCATCGTTTGGAACGGCCCGATGGGCGTGTTCGAGTTCACAGCGTTTGAAAACGGCACCAAGGTGGTGGCGCACGCGATTGCCGACTCCGACGCCTTCAGCATCGCCGGCGGCGGCGACACCTTGGCCGCGATTGCCAAGTACGGCATCGAGCCCCAAATTGGCTACATCTCCACCGGAGGCGGCGCTTTCCTGGAAGTGCTCGAGGGCAAAACCCTGCCCGCCTTTGAAATTCTGATGAAACGCGCTGCTTGATGGGTCAAACGCCGTGATAGCGCCCGCCAAACGGCCACAAAAAAACCCCGCCATGCAGGGTTTTTTGTTGCTGGGGCTTGGGGCCATTCATGCCCCAATCACAAACTGAGAAGTTGCACGCTTGAGCAGCCGCCCAAGTCGGCTGCGTTAAGCCGCCGTGAGTCCAGCCGGTGGCGTGCTGGTGGCGCGGCCTTTGTAGTCGGTCCAGCACTGGCGGGTGAAGTCGTACAGCTTGCAGTCGCGTGCGGTTTGGAAATACCAGCGCCAGGAGAACGGCTGCACGATGATGCGGCCGGGCAACAAGGTTTCCAGCTTGGTTTGCGCTTGCTTCAAGCGGTACAGCGGGATGCTCATGTCCACATGGTGGGCGGTGTGCTCCATGATGTGGTGCATCAGCGCGCCAATTTTCAAAGGGAAGGTGAGGTGCACCGTGGTGGACACGAAGGGCTGGGCTTTGGCCCAAGCGCTGCGGTCGTCATGCCAAGACACTTTCACATGGGTGTGGTGCACATAGACCACGAAACCAATCATGCCGCACCAGAACAAGAACGGCACCGCAAAACTGCAGAACAACAACCACAGCACGGACTGGTTGGTGGCCATGGCGGCGGCCACGATGCCGCCAATCCACAAGGCGGCAAAGGCGGTGATCAACCAGCTGTCACGCACAAAAATGGGACGGCGGGTCGGCATTTCTTTGGCGGTGGGGAAGACCATTTTTTTCCACCAAATTTCGATCATGTAGTACAGGCCCGGGGCCCAGCCGCTGCGGTAGACGCGGTCCAACAAACGACCCATCCAAGAGAGCTTGGCAAACTCTTCTTGGGTGAGCGGCGCCCAGACAAAGTCGAAGCCCTTGAGATTGGTGTAGCCGTGGTGCACCACGTTGTGGCCGATGTCCCACAAGCTGTAGGTGGTGAGCGAGGGCAGGAAGGCGATACGGCCCAGCCATTTGTTCAGCCCGCGGTGGGGTGTCAGGCTTTGGTGGCAAGCGTCATGGCCAATGATGAACAAGCGGCCAATGGTGAAACCCATGGCCATGGCGCACAACAATTTGGCCCACCAGGCTTCAAAGAACACGGTGCCAGCCAAAAAACTGGCCCAAATGGCGTAATCCATCAGCAGCAAGGCAATGGCGCCAAACGTGACGCGGTCAGACAAAGGCACCAGCCACTCGCGGATCACCTTGCGGTGCGGCATGGGTTCGTCGATAGGAATGGGCTGTTCAAGGTTGGTCATAAAGCAGGTGCTTTGGCGCACCAAAAAAAGGGGGGCAATGCGCAAAGAAAAGCAAGTTTGTTGTTTTTCTCAGTCCGTGACACCGATTGTAGCCAGTTGAGGCCCGCCGGGACCAAGCCCTACCAGCGGGCGGGCAATCGCTTGCGAACCCGGTAAACCTTGTCGGGCTCGCGCACCACATAGCCGCCCATGACCAACTCTTTCAGCAAACGGCTGACCATTTCCCGGCTGCAGCCAATGTGCTGCGCCATCTGGGCGTGGGTCATGGCCGGGGCTGCACACCAAGCCTCGCGCTCAGCCTCTTGGCGCTGCAACAAGGCGCTGAGCCGGCTGTAGGCGTCGGAAAACAAGGCCAGCCGAGTGGTTTCTGTGGCCATGCGCACCCGTTGCAAGGCCAGTTGCAAAACATCCAGTGCCAGCCCGGGGTTGTGGCGCAACACGGCCAAGGCGGCATCTCGGCTGACCACGGCGCAGACTACCGGTGTCAAAGTGACCACGCTGGCGCAATGTGGCCCTTCATCCAAGGCCAGCGCACCCACCAAGTGCCCGGCACCCACCACGGCCAAGGTGATTTCTCGCGGCTTGCTGTCGTCAGAAAGCGCATATTCTCGCAACCGCCCACTCAACACCACATACAGCACATGGCCGCTGTCGCCTTGCTGAATCAACAGGGTGCTTTTGCGATAGTGGCGCACTTGGCCTTGCCGCGCCAGCATTTGCAAGCCCCGCAGATGCTGGCCCTGAATCAAGGTGTCAAAGCTGAAACTGTCGATGTTCATGGCTGCACTTTAGTGTCAGATGCCCCGGCCATGTGTCAGCCCAACTTTCTCATTGCGTGAGTGCGACTCGCGCTGACCGAACCCGCCCAACCAAGCCAATCTGACTTGTCAGCGTGTGACAATAGCGGTTCATTTCAAGGACTTTCATGCCACTGCACGCCACCAAAATCGTTGCCACCCTCGGGCCTGCCTCCAGTGACGTGGCGGTGTTGGAGCAAATGATCAAAGCCGGTGTGAATGTGGTGCGCTTGAACTTCAGCCACGGCCAAGCGCAGGACCATGTGGATCGCGCCAACCTGGTGCGTGAAGCAGCCAAGCGGGCCGGCAAAGTGGTGGCCATCATGGCCGATTTGCAAGGGCCCAAAATCCGCGTCGGCAAATTCGCCGAGGGCAAGGTCATGCTGGAAAACGGCGCCAAGTTTGTGCTGGACGCCTCGCGCACCGAGCCCGGCGATTTGCAAGGCGTGGGTTTGGATTACAAAGAATTGCCGCGCGATGTGAAAGCTGGCGACTTGCTGCTGCTCAATGACGGACTGATAGTGCTCACCGTCGACGCCGTCAAAGGCGAGCAAGTCCACACCACGGTGAAGATGGGCGGCGAACTCTCCAACAACAAAGGCATCAACAAACAAGGCGGTGGCCTCACCGCGCCTGCCCTCACCGGCAAAGACATGGAGGACATCAAAACCGCCATGGCCTTTCAAGCCGACTATGTGGCAGTGAGTTTCCCCAAAAGCGCAACCGACATGGAAATGGCCCGCCAGTTGTGCAACGTGGCCGCCGAGCCGTTCAAACACAAGCCGGGCCTGATTGCCAAAATCGAGCGCTTTGAAGCCATTCCCCACCTGGAAGACATTTTGCGTGCCAGCGACGGCATCATGGTCGCGCGTGGCGACTTGGCGGTCGAGGTGGGCAACGCAGCCGTGCCCGCGCTGCAAAAGCGCATGATCAAAATGGCCCGCGAGATGGACAAAGTGGTGATCACAGCCACACAAATGATGGAGAGCATGATCACCAACCCGGTGCCCACCCGCGCCGAGGTG
Source organism: Limnohabitans sp. (assembly GCA_044342755.1). Lineage (GTDB taxonomy): Bacteria > Pseudomonadota > Gammaproteobacteria > Burkholderiales > Burkholderiaceae_C > Limnohabitans. The sequence continues at coordinate 4,375 of JBIIPF010000049.1, forward strand.
AGTGACGTGGCCAACGCCGTTCTCGATGGCACCGACGCCGTCATGCTGAGCGCCGAAACCGCTGTTGGCAAATACCCCTTAGAGACGGTGCAGCAAATGGCGCAAATTTGCAAAGCCGCCGAGGAGGCTGAAGACGTGGCACTGGACGCCGACTTCACCGGCAAGCAGTTTCAGTTCATCGACCAAACCATTGCCATGGGCGCCTTGTTCACGGCGCACCATTTGGGCGCCAAGGCCATCGTGGCCCTCACCGAGTCAGGCTCCACACCTTTGTGGATGAGCCGTCACCGCATCCACATTCCCATTTACGCTTTGACCACCACCGAGCGCACCCAACGCCGCATGGCGCTCTACCGCAATGTGCACGCTTTGCTGATGGACACTTGCACCGATCGCGATGCCGCTTTGGCCCAGGCCGAAATGCATTTGAAAAAACGTGGCATCGTCAACACCGGCGATGTGTATGCCATCACCTGCGGTGAACCGATGGGCTCACCCGGCGGCACCAACATGCTGAAAATCAGCCGCGTCGTCTAATTTTTTTGAGTATTTAAGGACCTTCTTCATGGCTTTAGTTTCAATGCGCGAACTCTTGGACCATGCCGCCGAACACGGCTATGGCATTCCCGCTTTCAATGTGAACAACCTCGAGCAAGTGCAAGCCGTCATGGCTGCGGCCGATGAAGCGGGCGCGCCCGTCATCCTGCAAGCCAGCGCGGGGGCACGCAAATACGCCGGTGAGCCCTTCATCAAACACCTGATTCAAGCGGCCACCGAGTCCTTTCCCCACATTCCCTTGGTGATGCACCAAGACCACGGCACTTCGCCCGCCATTTGTCAAGGCGCCCTGAACCTGGGTTTTGGCTCGGTGATGATGGACGGCTCACTCATGGAAGACGGCAAAACACCTTCAAGCTTTGACTACAACGTGAGCGTCACGCAAAAGGTCGTGGCCATGGCGCATGCGATTGGTGCCACGGTGGAAGGCGAGCTGGGTTGCTTGGGCTCACTGGAAACCGGCGAAGCAGGCGAAGAAGACGGCGTGGGTGCGGTGGGCAAACTGGACCACAGCCAAATGCTGACCGACCCTGAAGAAGCCGCGCAGTTTGTCCAAGCCACGCAACTCGATGCGTTGGCGATTGCCATTGGCACCAGCCACGGCGCCTATAAATTCACACGCCCGCCCACCGGCGACGTGCTGGCCATCAGCCGCGTCAAAGCCATCCATGCCCGCATCCCGAACACGCATTTGGTCATGCACGGCTCGAGCAGCGTGCCGCAAGAGCTGCTGGCGCAGATCAACCAATTCGGCGGCAAGATGAAAGAAACCTACGGCGTGCCGGTGAGCGAAATTCAAGAAGCCATCAAACACGGTGTGCGCAAAATCAACATCGACACCGATGTCCGCTTGGCCATGACTGCCGCGGTGCGCCAATTCTTGGCCGAAAACCCCGAGAAATTTGATGCCCGCGAATGGCTCAAGCCCGCCCGCGAAGCCGCCAAAGCGATTTGCAAACAGCGCTACCTCGAGTTCGGCTGTGAAGGCCAAGGCAGCAAAATCAAGGGCACGCCTTTGCAAATGATGGCGGCCAAATACCAACAAGGTTTGTTGGCGCAATTGGTGCACTGATCACCAACGCTTGGTGAGATATACACAAGAAATGTGTATAAAATCGCCTTCTCTTTGAACAGGAGAAGCACCATGGAAACCCGCACCAACATTGTTTTGGATGACGAATTGGTCCAACAGGCCATGCTTCGCGCTGGCGTCAAAACCAAAAAAGCGGCCATCGAAGCCGCCCTCAAAGCCTTCATCCGCAAGCCCGACTACAGCGCCATCACGGCCTTGCGTGGCAGTGGTGTGTTGGCTGACGACTACGACCCGAACGAAGCCTTTGCCCTGCCTGCTGGCTTCAGCTTGATGGCCGCTGAAGCGCCGCCAACCCACAGCAAACGCCCAGCCAAACGCCCGTGAGTCAGCCTGTCTTGATCGACACCTCGGCGTGGGTCGAGTACTTGCGTGCCACCGGCTCGCGGCACGACCACGCCGTGGCCAGCGCTTTGCGTTCACCACAAGGTGTGCTGATCCCCGCTGTGGTGTTGCAAAAAGTGCTGCAAGGCGCACGCTCGCCCAGCCACTTCATGGCCTTGCAAACTGCACTCGAAGCCATCGATGTCTTTGAGCCTGAAGACTGGCCCCATTTGCACGCGCAAGCGGCTTTGCTGTATGCGCGTTGCCGTTGGCAAGGCTTGACGGTGCGCAACCCGATCGACTGCGTGGTGGCCGCGTGTGCCCTGGAAGCCGACTTGCCGCTGCTGGCGCGAGACGCCGACTTTGTGCACCTGCAACGGATTGCACCCGCCTTGCAATTGATGTAAGTCCCGCCCTCACGCGACAATGCTTTTTTTGAAGACAGCCCCATGAACCCCACCTTGCACACCCACACCCTTGGCTCACTTCCTTTGCTGGCGCGCGGCAAGGTGCGCGACAACTACGCTGTTGGCGACGACCGCATCCTGATGGTGGCCTCAGACCGTATCAGTGCGTTTGACGTGGTGATGGGCGAGCCCATCCCCGGCAAGGGCGCATTGCTCACGCAAATGGCGCTGTTTTGGTTTGACAAACTGGGGCACATTTGCCCCAACCACCTGACGGGTGACGCGCCCGAAACCGTGGTGTCGGATGCCGAAAAACCCTTCGTGGTGCAACGCTCGATGCTGGTGCGCCGCTTGAAACCCATTCCTGTGGAAGCCGTGGTGCGTGGCTATTTGGCGGGCAGCGGTTGGAAGGAGTACCAAACAAGCCAATCGGTGTGTGGCGTGCCACTGCCGGCGGGCTTGAAGAATGCGTCTCGCTTGCCCGAACCGATCTTCACACCCGCCGCCAAAGCCGAGATGGGCGAGCACGACGAGAACATCAGCTTCGCCCAAACCGTGGACATGATCGGCCAAGATTTGGCCGAACGCATCCGCAGCATCAGCATCGCCCTCTATGAAGCGGCTTACGACATTGCTGCTGAAAAAGGCATCATCATTGCCGACACCAAGTTCGAGTTTGGCCTCAGCCCCGAGGGCACGCTGGTGCTGATGGACGAGGTGCTGACGCCCGACTCCTCCCGCTATTGGCCGGCCGACGCCTACACTGAAGGCGTGAACCCACCGAGCTTTGACAAACAGTATTTGCGCGACTGGTTGGAAACCGCGCAGGTGGACAGCGCGGCATGGAACAAACAAGCACCGGCACCCACATTGCCTTCAGAAGTGATTTCACTCACGGCTGACAAGTACCAAGAGGCGTGGGCGAGATTGAAGAATTAATCAGCTCAGTTCAAGGCCATGCTCAAGCGGCGTCGGTACTTGGACACCAACTCGGCTTGCGGGTCTTCCAGGGCCGTGGCTTTGCCGGTGAGTTCAATGCCACCGGCGGATTTGCCGGGCACGGGCTGATCGCCTTTGGCCTTGGGCGGGGTCAACAACTCCAAAATGGCCACCAGGTTTTTGCGGGCCGCTTCTTCGTTCCAGGTTTTGTCGCGCATCACGATTTCCAACAACTCGTCCATGGCCGCGGTCCATTCGGCCGCAGCCATCAACAAACGCGCCTTGGCCAAGCGGGTGTCGAAATCGCGTTTGTTCTTTTCAATCAGCGCATCAAATTGGTCTAAAGGCCATTGCGCACGTTCGTCGGTGGTGGCGAAGTGCAGCGCCTCCCACCAGTGCTTCAAGGCTTCAAACCGCAGTTGCAAAGGGATTTGCACCAGCGCGGGTGCCAAGGCGGCTTTGGCCTGGTCCAACTCGCCCATGGCCATCAAGAGCTTGATGTAATCAAAACGGGCGTCATCGTTGCCAGGGTTCATGGCCAAGGCTTCTTGCAATTTGGCCAGCGCTGTGCTGGTGTCGCCTTGCGCCAGCAAGGCTTCGGCTTCACTCAGGTCTTCTTGCGCGATCAACTCGCCCTCAGAGGGCAGGTGCTTGTCTAAAAATTCACGCACCTTGCCTTCGGGCAAAGCACCCATGAAGCCATCGGCGGGCTTGCCGTCTTTGAGCAAAACGCAGGTGGGGATGCTGCGGATGCCAAAAGCTTGCGAGAGTTGCTGCTCGTCGTCCGAGTTGATCTTCACCAACTTGAAGCGGCCTGCGTATTCCACTTCCAGTTTTTCCAAGATGGGGCCTAAGGATTTGCACGGCCCGCACCAGGGCGCCCAAAAATCCACCAACACAGGCACTTGGGTGGAAGCGGCAATCACTTCGGCTTCAAAATTGGCAACGGTCACATCAATCATGGGGGTCGGTTCCAGGGGAATAAAATCAGCTCACCAACACGCCAAAGCTCAAACGAGCCTTGGCATTCTGTCAACGCATAAGCTTACCCGCAGTTCACTGCCTCTTCATCATGAACCCCATTCTTGTCGGTGTGGTCATGGGCTCCAGCTCTGACTGGGACACCATGCAACATGCCACCCAGATCTTGCAAGACTTCGGCATTGGTTTTGAGGCCCAGGTGGTGTCTGCGCACCGCATGCCCGACGACATGTTTGCCTATGCCGAAGCGGCGCACGGACGTGGCCTCAGAGCCATCATCGCGGGGGCTGGCGGTGCGGCGCATTTGCCGGGCATGTTGGCCGCTAAAACCACGGTGCCCGTGTTGGGTGTGCCGGTGGCCAGCAAGCATTTGCAAGGCGTGGACTCCTTGCACAGCATCGTGCAAATGCCCAAAGGCATTCCAGTGGCCACCTTCGCGATTGGTGCAGCAGGCGCGGCCAACGCGGCCTTGTTCGCGGTGGCCCTGTTGGCCCACGATCATCCGAAGTTGCAAGCTGCACTGAATACCTACCGCCAACAACAAACCGACGCCGCACGTGCCATGACCGTGCCGCCCGCCCTTTGAAAACCTTGTTGCCAGGCAGCACCTTGGGTGTCTTGGGTGGCGGTCAATTGGGCCGCATGTGGAGCCACGCGGCACAAGCCTTGGGCTACCGCACCGCTGTCCTTGACCCCGATGCACACAGCCCAGCAGGCTTGGTCAGTCATCTGCATGTGGCGGCCGATTACCTTGACCCTGTGGCCTTGCAGCAGATGGCGGCGCAATGCCAAGCCATCACCACTGAATTTGAAAACGTGCCGGCTGAGGCTTTGCGTCAATTGGGATTGAGCTTGCCTTGCGCACCGGGTGCCGAGCCGGTGGCGGTGGCGCAAGAC
>JBIIPF010000050.1:0-9484 GCA_044342755.1 Limnohabitans sp.
GAGGTGTTGGGCGATGAGTTCGTCACTGTTTACACCGAGATCAAAGAAACCGAGTTTGAAGAATTCATGGAAGTGATTTCTCCCTGGGAACGTGAGCATTTGCTGCTGCACGTTTGATCTGAGCTGGCAAAAGGACCTCACAACATGACATTCAAACCTCTGATCAACGTGGCCCAAATGGAGCGGCGCCAAGTCCATACCGCCCAGATTCAGCAACTCGACAGCGCCCACTACCTGCACCCCTTCACCGACACCCACGCGCTGGCGCAGCGCGGTGCCCGTGTCATCACCCGGGGCGAGGGCATCTACATCTGGGACTCGGAAGGTCAAAAAATCCTCGACGCCATGAGCGGCTTGTGGTGCGTCAACATTGGCTACGGTCGGCAAGAGCTGGCCCAAGCGGCCTACTTGCAAATGATGGAGCTGCCCTACTACAACAGCTTTTTCAACACCACCAACGTGCCGGCCGTGAAACTGGCCACCAAACTGTGTGCCTTGGCCCCCAAGGTGGCGGACCGCAGTTTCACGCACGTGTTCTTTTCCAGTTCGGGATCGGAAAGCAACGACACCAACATCCGCATGGTGCGCCACTACTGGGCCAGCTTGGGCCAACCGCAGCGCAAAGTCATCATCTCCCGTCACAACGGCTACCACGGCTCCACCATTGGCGGCGCCTCTTTAGGTGGCATGAAAGGGATGCACGAGCAAGGCGATTTACCGATACCTGGCATCGTGCACATCGACCAACCCTACCACTTGGCCAATGCCTTGCCGCACGAGTCTGAGCATGATTTCGGCATCCGCATGGCGCGGCAACTCGAGGCCAAAATTCTCGACATTGGCGCTGACAAAGTGGCCGCCTTCATTGGCGAACCGGTGCAAGGCGCGGGCGGCGTCATCATTCCGCCAGCCAGTTATTGGCCTGAAATTCAGCGCATCGTCGACCAGTACGGCATCTTGCTGATCAGCGACGAGGTGATTTGCGCCTTTGGTCGCTTGGGTGCTTGGTTCGCCTACGAGCAAATGGGCTACAAACCCGATTTGGTGACCTTTGCCAAAGGCGTCACCAGCGGCTACATGCCGCTGGGTGGCGTGCTGGTGGGCAACCGGGTGGCCGAGGTCATCGTCAACCAAGGTGGTGAATTCAACCACGGCTATACCTACAGTGGTCACCCCGTGGCCTGCCAAGTCGCCTTGGCGAATTTGGAATGGATGGAAAAACAGCGGGTGGTCGAGCGGGTGCGCGATGACATTGCACCTTACTTGGCCGAACGTTTCACGTCCCTGCTGTCCCATCCCCTGGTTGGCGAAGCCCGCACCCACGGCATGATGGCGGGCTTGGTGCTGATGAAAAACAAAGCCACACGGGAAATGTTTCCATCCGAGCTGAGCGTGGGCATGGCCTGCCGCGCCCATTGTTTTGGCAACGGCTTGATCATGCGCGCTGTTGGCGACCGCATGATCATCGCGCCGCCCTTGGTGATGACCCGCCAAGACATTGACACCATGATGGCTTTGATTCTGCGCTGCCTGGACCTGACCTTGAAAGAAGCGCAACACAAGGGATGGTGTTGAATGCACAACACTGTTTGAAACCATGAACCCCACCATACCCTACCCGCCCACACTGGATGGCCGTGCCTTCATCAACGGCCAGCGTTGCTGGGCTCAAGCGGGTGCTCGCTTTGACAACATCTCACCGGTTCACGGCCAAGTGCTGTGCGAGGTGGCGCGTGCTGACGCGGCCGACATCGATCTGGCGGTGCAAGCAGCCCGACGCGCTTTTGCAGACAAGCGCTGGAGCGGCTTAGCCCCTGCCGCACGCAAACGCGTGTTGATCCGCTGGGCTGATCTGATCTTGGCGAACGCTTCTGAGTTGGCGCTGCTGGAAACCTTGGACATGGGCAAGCCCATTCAATACGCCACCCAAGTGGATGTCAACAGCACCGCCAACTGCATCCGCTGGTATGGCGAAGCGATCGACAAGGTTTACGATGAAATCGCCCCTACACCGGCGAAAGCGCTGGCCTTGATCACCCGCGAACCCATGGGCGTGGTGGGTGCCATCGTCCCTTGGAATTACCCCATGATCATGGCGGCATGGAAGATCGCCCCTGCGTTGGCCTGCGGCAACTCGGTGGTGCTCAAGCCGAGCGAAAAATCCCCACTCACAGCGTTGCGCTTGGCTGAATTGGCCATGGAAGCGGGTTTGCCTGGCGGTGTATTGAACGTGGTCCCCGGTTTTGGCCCCGAAGCGGGCACGCCGTTGGCGCTGCACATGGACGTCGATTGCATTGGTTTCACCGGCTCCACCCGTGTCGGCAAGCAGATCCATGTCATGGCCGGCCAAAGCAATCTGAAACGCGCCTGGACCGAACTGGGCGGCAAGTCCCCCTTCATCGTGATGGACGACTGTCCCGACCTGGACCGTGCGGTGCAAACCGCTGTGGGCAGCATTTTTTTCAACCAAGGCGAGAGTTGCAATGCGCCCTCCCGTTTGCTGCTTCACCACCGCATCAAGGACGCGTTTGTCGAGCGCGCCTTGCAATTGCTGCCCCAGTACCAACCGGCCGACCCGTTGCAGCACGAGACGGTGATGGGCGCCATCGTTGACCGCACCCAACTGGACACCGTGCTGGGCTACATCGCCAAGGGTCGCCAAGAGGGCGCGGCTTTGCTCGCCGGAGGCGAGGTGGCACGTGTGGACAGCGGCGGTTTTTATGTGCAACCGGCCATCTTCGATGGTGTCAGCCCGCACATGACGATCGCCCGCGAAGAGATCTTTGGTCCGGTGCTCAGCGTCATGGCCTTCAACGATGTGCAAGAGGCCGTGCACATGGCCAACGACCATGTCTATGGCTTGCAAGCGTCCATTTGGACGCGGGACATCAACTGCGCCCATGGCGTGGCCCGCGCACTGCGCGCGGGCACGGTGCATGTCAACCAATACGACGAGGACGACATCACGGTGCCTTTTGGCGGCTACAAGCAAAGCGGTGTGGGGCGCGACAAATCATTGCACGCCTTTGACAAATACACCGAACTCAAAACCACCTGGATTCGCATCGACAGCCCGGTGTGAGGCTCTCAAAGCGTTTGCCTGTCAGCTGAGGAAGGCGCGTCTCAGCGGGGCATGCCCGGAAAGCCGCCCATGCCGGGCATGCCTTTCATGCCGCCGAGCTTTTTCATCATCTTCATCAAGCCGCCACCGCGCATTTTTTTCATCATGTCTTGCATCTGCTCAAATTCTTTGAGCATGCGGTTGACCTCTTGAACTTGCACGCCTGCGCCTGCTGCGATGCGGCGTTTGCGGGTGGCCTTGATCAAGTCGGGCTTGGCCCGCTCCAGCGGCGTCATGCTGTGGATGATGCCCTGCTTTTTCATCATGTCTTTTTCCGCGCGGTTCAAGTCCACGTCTTTGGCCTTGGAGGCCAACTGCGAGGGCATCTTGTCCATCAAGCTGGACAAGCCACCCATTTGCTTCATTTGCTGGATTTGCGCCAAGAAATCATTCAGATCAAAACCATCGCCGCTTTTGAACTTGGCCGCCATTTTTTGCGCCGCGTCCATGTCCACATTGGCAGTGACTTGCTCCACCAAAGCCAAGATGTCGCCCATGCCCAGAATACGCCCCGCATGGCGTTCGGCGTCAAAGGCTTCCAAGCCATCGATTTTTTCGCTGGTGCCCGCAAATTTGATGGGTGCGCCGGTGACCTGCCGCACCGACAAGGCCGCGCCACCGCGTGAATCGCCATCGGTCTTGGTCAGCACAATGCCTGTGAGGGGCAAGGCTTCTTTGAAGGCCTTGGCCGTGTTCACCGCGTCTTGTCCCAGCATGGCGTCGACCACGAACAAGGTTTCCACCGGGTTCACCGCGGCATGCAAGGCCTTGATTTCTTGCATCAGTGCTTCATCAATCGCCAAGCGACCGGCGGTGTCCACCAACAGCACGTCGATGTAATGTTTGCGGGCATAGTCCAGCGCAGCCAGCACGATGTCCACCGGCTTTTGACTCGGGTTGCTGGGGAACCATTCCGCGCCAGCCTGGGCCGTCACCGACTTCAATTGCTCAATGGCGGCAGGGCGGTATACGTCAGCCGAGACCGTCAGGACTTTTTTCTTGCGCTTGGTGATCAGGTGCTTGGCGAGTTTGGCGGTGGTGGTGGTCTTGCCCGCGCCTTGCAAACCTGCCATCAGGATGACAGCCGGCGGTTGTGCGGCCAGGTTGATGTCCGAAACGCCCTCGCCCATGGTGGCGGCCAACTCTTTTTGCACGATGCTGACCAACACTTGGCCAGGCGTGAGCGAGTTGATGACTTCTTGGCCCAGGGCTTTGTCTTTCACGCGGGCGATGAAATCGCGCACCACCGGCAGTGCCACGTCGGCTTCGAGCAAAGCCATGCGGACTTCGCGCAACATGTCGGTCACATTCGCTTCGGTGATGCGGGCCTGGCCACTGATCTGCTTGACCAGCTTGGAGAGTTTGTCGCCGAGGGTGGTTGCCATGGTTTCCCTGAGGGTTTGGATGTTGCGAGGAATAGACGTCCGCATCTTGTGCAAGACGCTAAACTGACAGCATGATTGTATTGGCCGCATCTTCCTTCAGTTTGCTTTGGGGCTTCATCGCTGCGATCGCGTACACCTTGGGTGCGTTGTTTGGCGGCCGACTGTCACTGCAGCAAAGTCGCCATTACTTGTGGGTCATCTCCTTGTTCCATGGGTTGAGTGTCGTGGCCACCTTGGTACCAGCCCCTGACGAAGCCGCCCGCTTCGGGTTCGGCCCCGCTCTGTCCGCCACGACATGGCTGGTTCTGTTGGTGTACACCGCTGAACACCATTGGTTCCCGCAAATGCGCACCCGCTGGATGCTGTCATCCATTGGCTTGGTGACTGTGCTTGTGCCTTTGGTCTTTCCCGGACAAGTGCTTCACAGCTCGGCCTCGGCTTGGTTGCCCTTGCACTGGTTGCTGGGTTTGGCCTGCTATGCGATGTTTGCCGCGGCCGTGGTGCATGCGAGTTTGATGAGCCGGGCCGAGCGACAAATGCGCCTGGCCGCCACAGATCCGACTGGATTGCCCTTGTTGACGCTGGAACGGCTGACATTTCGTTTTGTGCATTTGGGCTTCCTTTTGTTGTCTGCCACCTTGATCGCTGGTTGGTGGTTTGGGGAACACCTCTATGGGTCTGACAAAACCATGCGTTGGGACCATAAAACCATTTTGTCGGTCATGGCTTGGTTGGTGTTTTTGCTCTTGATTTGGGGTCGGCATGCACGTGGTTGGCGCGGCCCCTTGGCTGTGCGCACACTGTATTTGGGCGCAGCCTTGTTGTTACTGGCCTATGCAGGATCTCGCTTCGTGATGGAAGTTCTTTTGCAACGCGCCTTATGAAATACCTGCTGATATCGTGCATCGTGATCGGGCTGATTTGGTGGTTCAAGCGTGGCCGCCGCATCGACAACTCGTCCAACGCCACGAAGCCCGAACCCGAAGCCATGGTGCGTTGCTTGCATTGTGATCTGCATCTGCCCAGCCCGGATGCAGTTCACACCGAGAAAGGCGCCTACTGCAGCTTGGAACATCGTGACTTGCAAGAAAGCAGGGACGCTTGAAGACCCCTTTCTGGCATCAGGGTTGGTACCGTTTCGCGCACCGTTTGGATTCACCCAACTTTGGCCCGCGCCCAGTCGATACAACCATTGATTTGGTGGTGATTCATGCCATCAGCCTGCCGCCAGGTGTCTACGGCGGCCAAGATGTGCAAGATTTTTTCACCAATCAATTGGCTTTTGAGCGGCACCCCTATTTCAATCACTTGCGCGGCGTTCAAGTGTCTGCGCATTTTTTCATCCGCCGCGGTGGTGAATTGATTCAATTCGTGAGTTGCGATCAACGTGCATGGCATGCAGGCGAATCTCAGCATGCCGGACGATCCGATTGCAATGACTTTTCAATCGGTATAGAGCTTGAGGGATTGGATGGCGATACTTTCACGCCAGCACAATACGAAAGTTTGATTTCGTTGCTGCCTGTTTTGGCCATGCATTACCCACTGAAACACACAGTTGGCCATGAGCACATCGCACCTGATCGTAAAAAAGACCCGGGGCCGGGTTTTTCGTGGGGTTTTTTGCAACAAGGACTGGGTTGGGATCATCCTGATTTTCCCGAATGAGTTATCCACAGCATTTGAAACAGGTGCGTCAAATCTCATCAAATCAGACAGTCTTCACCAACTGTTTGCCTTTGAAGTCGATTTTGTAAAAAAATTGCCAAACACTACGGCTAGTGTGTTGAAAAGAGTTTAGACCCCATATATAGTGTGACCCTTGCACATTGCCCGCGGTCAAACATTGAAGATCGACCTCGGTCAAAAAGAAGTTAACAAAAGCATTCAAGCCCAACAGGACCTATAAAAAGATGCAAATCGCCACCCCCTCTTCCGTTTCCACGACCTACGCTGACCCCTCTTACGCCAACGATCCTGCCAAGACTGCGGTTTTGAATGCCAGTCTCAGTCATTATCAAATCATCCGCCGCAACGGCGCGGTCGTGCCTTTTGAGCCCGCCAAAATTGCTGTGGCCATGATGAAAGCCTTTTTGGCGGTGCACGGTACCCAGGGCGCGGCTTCCGCCAGTGTCCGTGAAACCGTTGATCAACTGACCCAAGCCGTGGTGCGCGCTTTGTTGCGCTCACGTCCAGGGGGCGGCACGTTCCACATTGAAGATGTGCAAGACCAGGTTGAGCTGGGCCTCATGCGTGGCAGCCACCATGAAGTGGCCCGAGCCTATGTGCTCTACCGCGAACGCCGCACCCAAGAACGTGCCTCCCACAAAGAGCAGCAAGTCACCAACGAACCGGTGTTGCACGTCATTGACCAAGGACAACGTGTGGCCTTGGACACGGCGCGCTTGAAATTCTTGGTGGAAGCTGCTTGCGCCGGTTTGGGTCAAGACGTGCAAGCCGCGCCCATCCTCACTGAAACCATGCGCAATCTGTACGATGGCATCCCCATGGAAGAGGTGCATAAAGCGTCAGTCTTGGCCGCTCGCACCTTGATTGAAAAAGAACCTGCCTACACCTATGCCACCGCCCGCTTGCTGATGTACTCCATCGCCAAAGAAGTGTTGGGCAAGGAAGCAACCCAGGCAGAAATGGGCAACCACTATCAAGAAACCTTCGCTTCTTTCTTGAAAAAAGGCGTGGACAACGAGTTGCTCGATCCCCGTTTGTTGCAATTTGATCTGCCTCGCTTGGCCAAGGCCCTCAAACCCGAACGCGATTTTCAATTCGACTATCTCGGACTGCAAACCCTCTACGACCGCTACTTCTTGCACGTGCGCAAGCAACGCATCGAGCTACCCCAGTCTTTCTTCATGCGCGTGGCCATGGGTTTGTCGCTCAATGAAGTCAACCGCGAAGAGCGTGCCATCGAGTTCTATGAAGTCCTGTCTTCATTCGACTTCATGTCCAGCACGCCCACTTTGTTCAACAGTGGCACCACCCGTCCACAACTGTCCAGCTGCTACTTGACCACCGTGCCCGACGACTTGGACGGCATTTACGAATCCATCAAAGAAAATGCTTTGTTGTCCAAATTCGCTGGCGGTTTGGGCAACGACTGGACCCGTGTGCGCGCTTTGGGGAGCCACATCAAAGGCACCAACGGCGAATCACAAGGCGTGGTGCCCTTCCTCAAGGTGGTGAACGACACTGCTGTGGCGGTGAATCAAGGCGGCAAGCGCAAAGGTGCGGTTTGCACCTACCTTGAAACCTGGCACTTGGACATCGAAGAATTCCTCGAACTGCGCAAAAACACGGGTGACGACCGCCGCCGCACCCATGACATGAACACTGCAAATTGGATTCCAGACTTGTTCATGCGCCGCGTCATGGAAAACGGTGAGTGGACCTTGTTCTCACCCTCCAACACACCTGACTTGCATGACAAATTCGGCACCGACTTCGAAAAGGCCTACAACGCCTATGAAGCGCAAGCCAAGCAAGGCCTGATCAAACCCGCCAAAACCGTTCAGGCCACCGACCTGTGGCGCAAGATGTTGACCATGCTGTTTGAAACCGGCCATCCTTGGATCACATTCAAAGACGCCTGCAATGTGCGCTCCCCCCAACAACACGTGGGCGTGGTGCACTCCTCCAATCTGTGCACTGAAATCACACTCAACACCAGTGACACTGAAACAGCTGTCTGCAATCTGGGCTCCATCAACCTGGTGCGTCATCTGAAAACCGGCGCCCATGGTCCCGAACTTGATCACGACAAACTCAAGCGCACCATCAATACCGCCATGCGCATGTTGGATAACGTGATCGACATCAACTACTACGCAGTCAAAAAAGCCCGCGATTCCAATTTGGCGCACCGCCCTGTGGGCATGGGCATCATGGCCTTCCAAGACAGTTTGTACGAGCAGCAAATTCCTTACGCCTCGCAAGCGGCTGTTGAGTTTGCCGACCGCTCCATGGAAGCGATTTGCTATTACGCCTACTGGGCATCCACCGAACTCGCGCGTGAGCGTGGCCGCTACTCCACTTACAAAGGTTCTTTGTGGGACCAAGGCATCTTGCCTTTGGACACCTTGAACCTGCTGGAAAAAGCGCGAGGCGGTTACATCGAAGTCGACCGCAGTGCCACCTTGGACTGGCAAGCTCTTCGTCAAAAAATCGCCGCTGACGGCATGCGCAACTCCAACTGCGTGGCGATTGCGCCAACCGCCACCATCTCCAATATTGTGGGTGTGGACGCCTCGATCGAACCTTGCTTTGGCAATCTCTCCGTCAAGTCCAACTTGTCGGGCGAGTTCACCATCATCAACTCCTACTTGGTGCGCGACTTGAAGCGTCTGGGCTTGTGGGACGACGTGATGGTCATGGACCTGAAACACTTCGATGGTTCCCTGCGCCCCATTGATCGGGTACCCCAGGCCCTGAAAGACATGTACGCCACAGCTTTTGAGGTGGAAACCAAATGGTTGGTTGAAGCAGCCGCTCGCCGTCAGAAATGGATCGACCAAGCCCAGTCTTTGAACATTTACATGGCAGGCGCCTCAGGTAAAAAACTCGACGACACCTACAAATTGGCTTGGTTGCGCGGCTTGAAAACCACTTACTACCTGCGCACCACCAGTGCCACCCAAGTGGAGAAGTCCACGGTTCAATCCGGTTCTCACAATGCGGTGTCTTCCGGTGGAGCAGCCAACCTGAGCGCCATGGAAATGGCCGCGGCCGCAGCACGCGCACAAATGGCCAGCACGCCGGCCACCGATGTGAAGTTCTGTGGCGTTGACGATCCGACCTGCGAAGCTTGCCAATGAGAACATCAGGGGCCCGGCCCCTGGTGTATTCGATGCAAATCAGCAACACGCTAAGCCACTGATGTGAACGAACACTTTGCGTTTTAGCTTTAAACAACCATAATCAGAAGAATGGAATCATCGTCATGTTGACCTGGGAAGAAGAAGCA
>JBIIPF010000052.1:0-9341 GCA_044342755.1 Limnohabitans sp.
CGGGGTTTTTCAAAGTAAACACGCATGACGATTTCCAAGGTGTCGGCATACTTTTCGCGCTCGGCTTTCAAGCGACGGGCATAGTCGAGTGCGGCAGCCGGGTCATGGATGGAGCACGGACCGATGACCACCAGCAAGCGGTCGTCTTTGCCGGCCATGATTTTGTGGATGCGCTGACGGGTCTTGGCGATCAGGGTTTCAACCGCGGTTCCCGCAATCGGAAAAAAACGAATCAGGTGTTCTGGGGGCGGCAGCACGGTGATGTCCTTGATGCGTTGGTTGTCGGTTTGGCTGGTCTGATCGTTGGTCGGCGCATAAGCATCATGCTTGGGGGTTTTCATGGCAGTTCCTTGAAGGCGTTTAACGAGGCACAAAGTGAATGTGGCAAAAAAAAACCGCCGGGCTTCGGCGGTTGGTTTTGGAGTTCAGCGCACTGTTTGCGTTCAGACCTCTCGACCGCCAGTGGGGCGTGAGAACCAGAAATAGGCAAAATGAAATTTAACTGAAATCATGAGAATGACTGTACCACAGGCTGTTTTGGCGAATTTCAATGGTCTTTAAGCGGTCCCACCCACGGTCAGACCGTCGATGCGCAGCGTGGGTTGGCCCACACCGACCGGCACACTTTGGCCTTCTTTGCCGCAGGTGCCCACACCGGGATCCAGCGCCATGTCATTGCCCATCATGCTCACGCGGGTCAGCGCATCGGGCCCATTGCCAACCAAGGTGCCGCCCTTGACAGGGTATTGGATCTTGCCGTTTTCCACCCAATAGGCTTGGCTGGCCGAGAACACAAACTTGCCCGACGTGATGTCCACTTGACCACCACCAAAATTGGTGGCGTACAGGCCTTTTTTGATGCTGGCCACGATTTCCTCGGGGTGTTTATCGCCAGCCAACATGTAGGTGTTGGTCATGCGCGGCATCGGCACATGGGCATAGCTTTCGCGGCGACCATTGCCGGTGGGGGCCACGCCCATCAAGCGGGCGTTCATGCTGTCTTGGATGTAGCCCACCAAAATGCCGTCTTCAATCAGCACATTCTTTTGGCTGGCGTGGCCTTCGTCGTCCACGTTGAGCGAGCCACGGCGATCGGCGATGGTGCCGTCGTCCAACACGGTGACGCCTTTGGCCGCCACCCGTTGGCCGATGCGGCCACTGAAAGCGCTGGAGCCTTTGCGGTTGAAGTCACCCTCCAAGCCATGACCGATGGCCTCGTGCAACAAGATGCCAGGCCAACCCGAGCCCAGCACCACGGTCATTTCACCAGCCGGTGCTGGACGCGCTTCTAAATTGGTGAGGGCCGAGCCGACGGCTTCTTCGACATAGCGGGTAAGGCAAGCAGTATCGAAATGGCCCAAACCAAAACGACCACCACCACCGGCCGAGCCACTTTCACGGCGGCCGTTTTGCTCGACGATGACCGACAAGGACAAACGTACCAAGGGACGCACATCAGCAGCCAAGGTGCCATCTGCGCGTGCAACCATGATGACGTCGTATTCGCTGGCCAAGCCAGCCATGACTTGAACCACGCGCGGGTCTTTGGCACGGGCTTGTTGTTCCAACCGTTCAAGCAACTGGACTTTGGCGGTGCTGTCCAAACTGCCAATCGGGTCTTCGCCGTGGTAGAGCTGGCGGCTAGGCGCAATGACGCGCACAGGCACCTTGGTGCTCGCGTTCAACCCGGCGCTGGCGATGCTGCGAACCGTGTGGGCTGCGTCCATCAACGACGCCATGGAAATATCGTCCGAGTAAGCAAACGCGGTTTTCTCGCCGCTGACAGCGCGCACGCCCACACCTTGATCGATGCTGAACGAGCCGGTTTTCACAATGCCCTCTTCCAAACTCCAGCCCTCAGAGCGGGTGTACTGGAAGTACAAATCGGCGTCGTCCACTTGGTGGGCGCGGATGGCCGACAAGGCTTGGGTGAGGTGGGATTCGTCCAGTCCGTAAGGGGTGAGCAAGAGGCTTTGCGCCAAGGACAGACGTTCGAGGGTGGGTTCGCGTGAAATCATGACTGCATTGTAGGAGGGGGTCAGCAACCCCGCAGGGCGCGGGTTGTCAGGCGCTTAAGACTGCACCAACTGCTTGGCTTTGGCCACCGACAACAAGATGCCAATGCCAAAACCCAAGGTGACCATGGCGGTGCCGCCATAACTGATGAAGGGCAGCGGCACGCCCACCACCGGCAACATGCCGCTGACCATGCCCATGTTGACAAAGGCATAGGTGAAAAAAATCAGCGTGATGCTGCCGGCCAGCAGCCTGGAAAACAAGGTTGGCCCTTCTGTGGCGATGGCCAAGCCGCGAAACACCAAGACCAAGAAACTGCCGATCAAAAAGATGTTGCCAATCAAACCAAACTCTTCCGAATAAGCAGCAAAGACAAAGTCGGTGGTGCGTTCAGGGATGAAATCCAAATGCGACTGTGTGCCCTGCATGAAGCCCTTGCCCCAAAAGCCGCCCGAGCCAATCGCAATCATGCCCTGAATGATGTGAAAACCTTTCCCTAAGGGGTCGCGGCCAGGATCAAGCAACGTGCAAACACGCTGCTGCTGGTAGTCCCTTAGGAAAGGCCAGTCCATACCGTCTACACACAAGCTGGGTTCAAAAAACACGAGCAAGGACACACCAATCATGCCGAGCAGCAAGGGGGGAATGATCAGCCACCAGCTCAGGCCGGCGAAAAACAAGACGTACAAACCTGCAGACATCACCAAAATGGCCGTACCCAAGTCAGGTTGTCTGAAGATCAAGGCCACTGGAATAAACAAAATCAAGCCGGCCACGAAAAAATCCAAAGAACGCAGTTGCCCTTCGCGTTTTTGGAACCACCAAGCCAGCATCAGAGGCATGCCAATTTTCATGATCTCACTGGGTTGAATCACGATGCCGACATTCAGCCATCGTTGCGCCCCTTTTTTGGTCAGACCAAACAAAGCCACGGCCACCAGCAAGGCCAGGCCCACCGTGTAGACCGGCACGGCCAAGGCCATCATGCGTTGCGGTGGAATTTGCGCGACCACTACCATGATGATGCAAGCCAACAGCATATTTCGGCCGTGGTCCCAAAAACGTTGGCCGTCAGAATAGCCCGAGGAAAAAATCGATACCAAACCCGTCAGCGCCAAGGCCAAGACTGCAAAACCTAAAACGGCGTCAAAGCCCAACACCATCGGGGTGATGCGTTGAAACACGCTGTATTTGCCAAGTTGGGTTGCCATGCTGCAAGTTTATCGGAGCATCATGGGAGAATCAGCGCCATGTATGCACTCTTTGAAGACAGCGGTAAATTCATGACCGGACGGGTCCTGTCTGAGGCCGAAGCGTCCGCCCAGATTGAACTCGACAGCGGCAAGCGCATGAAAGTCAAATCCGCCCATGTGCTGATGACGTTTGACAAACCCAACCCCGCCGAGTTCATGAAAGCGGGTCAAGCCGTGGCCGCAGAGATTGAAACCGACATGGCCTGGGAATTTGCACCCGACGAAGAATTTGGCTTTGTGGCATTGGCCCAAGACTATTTCAGCAAAGACGCCACCCCTGCGCAGCAACTGGGCATGTTGCTGCGCTTGTTCGAGGCTCCCCACTATTTCCGCCGTGCCGGTAAAGGGCGGTTTCGCAAGGCCAGCGCCGAAGTGATTCAACAAGCCCTGGTGGCCATCGACAAGAAAAAACAAGTGCAGGCGCAAATCACCGATTGGGCGGCGCAATTGATGCAAGGCGTCTGCCCTGAAGCGGTCGAGCGCCAGCTTTACAAAATTTTATTCAAGCCCGATAAAAACGCCCCTGAATACAAAGCAGTCGTGGAAGCGGCTCGGGGCAGCAACACACCACCTTTGGCTTTGCTGCAACAAGCGGGCGCGATTCGCTCGGCCTATGATTTTCATTGGCAGCGGTTTTTGTTTGAAAATTTCCCCAAAGGCACGACCTTTCCCGCCTTGCAAGCACCGGCCATCTTGGCCGACTTGCCCTTGGCCGCTGTGCAGGCCTACTCGATCGACGACTCACAAACCACCGAAATTGACGACGCCTTGTCGGTACAAGGATTGGGCAGCGACAGCATCACCGTGGGGATTCACATCGCAGCACCTGGCTTGGCGGTGCTCCCCGGGGATGCCATCGACGCGGTGGGTCGCACTCGCTTTTCTACGGTCTACATGCCGGGCCACAAAATCACCATGCTGCCCGACAGCATCGTCCAAAGCTACACCTTGCAAGAAGGCCGCGCCTGCCCTGCCTTGTCTTTGTATGTGCGCTTTGATGCCCAGAGTTTGGAAATACAGCACAGCGAAACGCGTCTGGAACAAGTACCCATCGCCGCCAATTTGCGTCATGACCAACTTGACGCTGTGGTCACCGAAGCTTGGCTGAGCAACCCCTCGCCCAACCCCCATCCGCAAGACCCGGCCATGCCGCAGGGCGCGTTGGCCTTTTTGTTCCGCTTGGCGCAGCACCTGAAGGCTGCGCGTGAGGTGGTGCGCGGCAAACCCGAAAGCTTCAACCGCCCCGACTACAACTTCCGCTTGGTGGATACACCAGAAGGTGGGCCCGTGGGCAACGAGAAGGTCCAAATCACAGTGCGCCAACGCGGTGCCCCCTTGGACCTGATCGTGGCCGAAGCCATGATCTTGGCCAACAGCACCTGGGGCCAGTGGATGGGCAGTTTGGGCGTGCCCGCCATCTACCGCAGTCAGGCCAGCTTGGCACCGGGCATCAAAGTACGGATGGGGACCAAAGCGTTGCCGCACGCCGGCATTGGCGTGCCCAGCTACGCGTGGAGCACTTCACCGCTGCGCCGCTACACCGACTTGGTGAACCAATGGCAACTCATTGCTTGTGTGCGCCATGGCGCCACCGCTGCATTGGTCGCCCCCTTCAAACCCAAAGATGCTGAATTGTTTGGCATCATTTCCGGCTTTGAAACGGCCTACACCGCTTACAACACGCACCAGTCGAGCATGGAGCGTTTCTGGACGATGCAGCATTTGCAGCAGCAAGCCATCACCGAATTGGATGCCAGCGTCTTCAAGTCCTTTCCAGGCGAACCGCCCATGGCCCGCGCCAACACCCTGCCCTTGGTGTTCAGTGTGTCCGGTGCACCCCCCCTTGACCGGGGCAGCCAAATTCGAGTGCGCATCAGCGCCATGGACCTGATCGCCTTGGATGTGCATGCCCAGTTTCTGCACAGCTTGGACGTCAGCGATTCGGTGAATGAAGCCGATGATGAGGAAGAGGTGGCGGCCGGGCCCTTGCATATCGCGGTCGATTTATCGGAGACCACCACAGAGGAACCGCAGGCATGAGTTGGGCGCTGGGTTTGTCGTTGGCGCTGCATGCAGCATTGCTGTTTGTCCATCTGGGTGCGCCTGCGGCGATAGACCGTTTGGTGCGCGACAACGGTTTGGAAGTCATCTTGGTCAACACCCCAACCGACGAGAAAAAACCCAGCAAAGCTCGCGCGCTGGCGCAAACCAATTTGGCAGGTGGCGGCCAAGCCGCGCAAGGTCGCGCCACGTCGCCGCTCATGAATGCCCCGATCACCCAAAGCGGCCAAGCCGATGACCAACGACAAAGCAAACTCACCCAGCGTGAAATTGAACAAAACGAATTGTTGGCACAAACCAAACGCAGCTTGGCCACTTTGACCGCCAAGCAAGCCCGCCAAGCGGACCCTGCGCTGGAGCGTCAACGGCAAGAGCTATTGAACATACTGGCCCAAATAGAAAGACGCATTCAAGAAGAAAACGCGCGTCCTCGCAAACGTTACATCAGCCCCAGCACTCAAGAAAGCAGCTACGCCCTCTACTATGACCAACTGCGCCGCAAAATCGAAGCACGCGGTACCTTGCTTTTTCCTGAATCACAGGGTCAAAAACTCTATGGCAGTTTGATCATGGTCATCACCATTGGCACCAGCGGCCAGTTGGTGAGTGTCGAGGTCATCACTGGATCTGGCAACCCCACGCTTGACATGCAGGCCAAGGCGATTGCCAAAGGCGCCGGTCCCTTTGGCGCCTTCACCGAGAACATGCGCCAAGAGATGGACCAACTGGCCTTGGTCACGCGCTTTCAATTTGACCGCAGCAACAGTCTGCAAACCAGCTTACAAGCCCGCTGAACCATGCGCCATGCCCGCCTCTTGTTCAAACCCCTGGGTCGTTGGTTGACGCTGGTCTTTCTGTGCGGCTTGGGTTTGCAGTTTTTTTTCATCGCTCGCATCGCCAGCATGCGTTTCATAGATCCGCAGTCCACTGCTTTTCAGCGCTCGGAAGCATGGCGGATGGTGCGCACCACCGATCACTTGCGATGGCGACATGAATGGGTGCCTGCCACCCAACACCCGAAAAACATGCGACGTGCCGTTATTGCCTCTGAAGACGATGTGTTTGCCACGCATGGCGGCGTGCAATGGGAAGCGTTGGAAAGAGCTTGGAGCCGCAACGCGCGTGCCTTGGCACGTGCGCAAGCCAGAGCGCAAGCCCAGGCTAGCAATCCCAAGCCTGCCAAGTTGGTGGGTGGTTCCACCATCACCCAGCAGTTGGCGAAAAATTTGTTTTTAAGCGGTGAACGTACGCTTTTTCGCAAAGCCCAAGAGTTGGTGCTGACCTTGGCACTTGAGCAGTTGCTCAGCAAAGAACGCATCTTGACCCTTTACCTGAACCATGTGGAATGGGGTCAAGGCGTGTTTGGCATTGAGGCCGCGGCGCAACATTATTTTCGGCGACCCGCTTCGCAACTCTCTGCGTGGGAGTGCGCTCGTTTGTCGGTCATGTTGCCGCGCCCCAAGTATTTTGAAAAATATGCCCGCTCACCCTATTTGGCCAACCGTGCACAAGTCATATTGGGTCGCATGCCGCAAGTGGATTTGCCATGAGCACCGTGCGTATCTTGGGCATTGACCCGGGTTTGCAATGCACCGGTTTTGGGGTGATTGACAGCCAAGGCAGCCATTTGCATTACGTGGCCAGTGGCACCATCACCACCACGCACTTGCCACGTGAAGATTTGCCAGCGCGCTTGAAAGTCATTTTTGAAGGCATTGGCGAGGTGGCAACGCGCTATGGGCCGCAAGAATCGGTGGTGGAAATCGTGTTTGTCAACATGAACCCGCAAGCCAGTTTGTTGTTGGGTCAAGCCCGAGGTGCCTGCCTCACTTCACTGGTTCACAGCGGCTTGCCGGTGGCCGAGTACACCGCTTTGCAAATGAAAAAAGCCATTGCTGGGCATGGCAAAGCAGCCAAAGCGCAAGTGCAAGAAATGGTGAAACGCTTGTTGAATTTACCCGGCCTGCCTGGACCCGATGCAGCCGATGCCTTGGGGCTGGCCATCACCCATGTCCATGCCAGACTGCACCACATGCGCCTGCAAAAAGCAGCCGTTTAAACAGGTGCTGGAAAAATCAGTGGCCTCCCCCCAAACCTGTCAACCGCGATCGGGGCTGGCTACCAAGCCGGTGCCAGCTTGGCCAATCCGCGCGGGGCTTGGCGCTCATCTGTAAAACTCACCAGTTCATAAGCGTCGGCTTGGCTGAGTAATTCGCGCAGCAAGCGGTTGTTCATGGCGTGTCCCGAGCGAAAAGCACTGTAAGCGGCCAACAAGGGTCGACCCAATAAAAACAAATCACCCATCGCGTCGAGGATTTTGTGTTTCACAAACTCATCGTCATAGCGCAGGCCTTCGCTGTTGAGCACCTTGTAATCGTCCATGACGATGGCATTGTCCAAACCGCCACCCAAAGCCAAGCCATTGGCGCGCATCATCTCCACGTCCTTGGTGAAACCAAAGGTGCGGGCCCGCGCAATGTCTTTCACGTAATTACCGGTTTCGGTATCGAACTCGACGCGTTGACCGGTGGAGTCCACTGCGGGGTGTTGAAAATCAATTTCAAAGCTGAGCTTGTAGCCGTGGTGGGGTGACAAGCGTGCCCACTTGATGTTGTCACCTTCGCCCTCTTGCACCTGCACCGGTTTCAAGACCCGAATAAATCGCTTGGGGGTGTTTTGCAATTCAATGCCCGCGCTTTGCAGCAAGAACACAAACGAGGCTGATGACCCATCCAGGATGGGTACTTCTTCCGCGGTGATATCCACATACAGATTGTCCAAGCCCAAACCTGCACAGGCCGACATCAAGTGCTCCACCGTGTGCACTTTGGCACCCTGCGACGAGATGGTGGACGCCATGCGGGTATCCGTGACGGCGGTGGCACTGACAGGAATGTCAACAGGATGCGCCAAATCAACCCGGCGAAACACCACCCCCGTGTCCGGCGGCGCCGGACGCAAAGTCAACTCCACCCGCTGGCCGCTGTGCAGCCCCACGCCCACGGCGCGGGTGATGGTTTGAAGGGTTCGTTGTTTTAGCACGGGCGCGATTTTAGTCAGCTTGCTTGCGCAAGAAGGCTGGGATTTCGTAATTGTCCATGCCGCCCGAGGACATGGCATCCACCTTGGCCGCTGCTTGTGTGCGGTCGCGGGTGCGCCAGACGCTGGGAACATTCACATTACCCGTGCTCAAAGGTGAGGCCAGTTGCGTGGGCAGGCTGTCTGTACCAGTTGACATGGTCGGGGTGTGGCTGCTGATACTGGCTGTGGGCACCATGCTGGGGTTGGTGGGATAGGCCACGTTGTCTGTGCCGGTGCGAATGACCGACAAAGGCGGTGCAACCCGACGACCTGCTTGAGCCAAACCGGTGGCCACCACCGTGACCCGAATTTGGTCGCCCAACGATTCGTCATAAGCCGTGCCATAAATGACATGCGCTTCTGCTGATGCAAAAGCACGGATGGTGTTCATGGCCTCGCGCGACTCGGCCAATTTCAATGCGCCTTTGGCAGCTGTGATCAGAACCAACACGCCTTTGGCGCCGGTCATGTCCACGCCTTCCAGCAGCGGGCAGGCCACGGCTTGCTCGGCCGCAATGCGGGCGCGGTCTGGACCGCTGGCGGTGGCGGTGCCCATCATGGCCTTGCCTTGCTCGCTCATGACGGTGCGCACGTCTTCAAAGTCGACGTTCACCAAGGCTTCCACATTGATGATCTCGGCAATGCCACCGACCGAGTTTTTCAATACATCATTGGCAAATGAAAATGCTTGGTCTTGGCTGACATCGTCGCCCAACACTTCCAGCAATTTTTCATTCAACACCACGATCAGTGAATCCACATTGGCTTCGAGTTCAGCCAAGCCAGCTTCGGCATTCGTCATGCGACGACCACCTTCCCAATCAAAAGGTTTGGTCACCACGCCGACGGTGAGGATGCCCATTTCGCGTGCCACGCGGGCCACCACAGGAGCGGCACCCGTGCCGGTGCCGCCACCCATGCCCGCGGTGA
>JBIIPF010000053.1:0-9339 GCA_044342755.1 Limnohabitans sp.
ACAAAGCACATGGTCGTTTGCATTGCTGCTGGCAGTCAAACCCAAGATGGCTACTTTGTTGCCGGGCGCTGGCCGTTGCCTGATGGCCTTGGCCACAGCCAAGCCATCCATGTCGGGCATGAACATGTCGAGCAAGATCATGTCCACATCATCATGTTCTTGGATGAATTGAAGCGCTAACCGGCCTGACGAACAGGTGCTGATTTTGGCCTGCGGCCAGTTTTTTTCAACCATTTGTTGGGCTACCATGAGATTGACTGGGTGGTCGTCAACAATCAAAAAGTGGGTCGGCGAACGGGTTGGCAGGTCCACATGGGTGGCAGACATTGGTGTTTGAGGTTCGGGGACTGGCGTGAGAGGAATTTCCACCCAAAAGAGGCTGCCTTGGTTGTATTGACTCTGAACGCCTATGCGGCCCCCTTGCAACCGAACCAGTTTTTCGCAAATAGACAAGCCCAAGCCCGTTCCACCATAGATCTTGATCGCCGGTGAGGATGTTTTTTCAAATCGACCAAAGGCCTGCCCCATCTGTTCATCGGTCATGCCAATGCCCGTGTCTTGCACCTCAACACGCAATCCCGAGGGGATGTGCAAAAAGCGCAGATAGATGCTGCCTTCGTGGGTGAATTTCAGTGCGTTTTCAAGCAAGTTGTCGATGGTTTGTGTAAACCGTTTGGGATCCAATGACACCCAAGTTGGCAATGTGTCATCAAACACCATGTGGCTGTCGATTTTTTTCAAACTCGCACGGTGTTGCAAACGCTCAAATTGAGCGAGCCCATGTTGTTTCAAAGCCATGATTTGCGGCGACAGAAACATTCGATCAGCTTGCAGTTGTGAAAAGTCCAAGATGTCATTGACGACGGTCAAGAGATGCAGGGTCGATTGACGAATCAAGTTCACGCGTCGTAAATCAACTGCATCGTCCTTGATTTGGTCTTTGAGCAACCCATTCAAACCCAAAATGGCATTCATGGGTGTGCGAAGTTCGTGGCCCACCGACGCAATGAACTCGTCTTTGTGGCTTTGTGCCCGAATCAGCTCTGTGTGCAAGGCTTGCAGCTCATGCCCGCGCTGTTGCAGTGCCGAAATTTGCTGTCGCCGCGCACGCGCCAAAAAATCCAAAACCATCATCAACCCCACGGCGGCTTGAATCTTGACGAACAAATTCCAATACGCCAGGTCGGGCGACATCACTGTCGGTGGGGTGATCCATCCCATTTGTGAGGCTAAAAACAGGAGCAACAGTGCATTGGCTTGCGCCATCAGCCAGGCCACGGCCGATTTGAGGTTCAGCAGTAAAAAAGGCATCCACGCCAAGCCCACATAAATCACCATCGCCACGGACACCGTTGCGCCAGTTTGACTGATGATGTAGATGCAGACCACGCTGCCAATGAGCGTGGTTGAATGAACCGTCCATGACGCGGGTAAACCACGGCGAAATCCGAGCCAGATGATGAAAAACGCCGCGCTGGCGGCAAACAGCACCCCGTTGTTGTACAGCGGTGTTGGCACCAAGGCCGACAGAAAATTGATCAAAAAACAAATGATCGTGAACAATTCAACGAAAGGAAGGAGCCAATCTTGGTGGGCCGCCACTTCATCGCCTCTTTGTGGCTTGAGCATGTTGAAGAGGCGCGCGACCATGACTTTGATACTTCCTTGAAACCAAATGGGTGGTTCCTGATAATAAATCAGTAGCTGGCCAAGTCGGTATGATCTCTCTTTTGGAGATATACCATGCGCCTACTTGGCAAAGCGCTGACCTTCGATGACGTGTTGTTGGTCCCCGCCTTTTCAAAAGTCCTGCCCAAGGACACCCAGCTTTCCACCCAATTCTCGCGCCGCATCGCCCTGAACCTGCCCCTGGTGTCGGCCGCCATGGACACGGTCACCGAAGCCCGTTTGGCCATCGCCATCGCCCAAGAAGGGGGCATGGGCATCGTGCACAAAAACCTCACCGCCCAGCAACAAGCGGCCGAAGTGGCCAAGGTCAAACGCTACGAAAGCGGCGTGCTGCTGGATCCCGTCGTCATCACGCCGCAACACACCGTGCGCCAGGTCATGGCCATGTCCGATCAAATGGGCATCTCCGGTTTTCCCGTGTGCGATGGTGGCAAGGTGGTCGGTATCGTCAGTGGCCGCGATTTGCGCTTTGAAACCCGCTATGACGTGCAGGTCAAGGACATCATGACGCCAAGGGAACGCTTGATCACTGTGCCAGAGGGCACGACGCCCGAGCAAGCCAAGGCGCTGTTGAACAAACACAAACTCGAACGCCTGTTGGTGGTGAATGACGCCTTCGAGCTGAAAGGGCTGATCACGGTCAAAGACATCACCAAGCAAACCAGTTTCCCCAATGCAGCCCGCGACTCCTCAGGTCGTTTGCGGGTGGGCGCAGCGGTGGGCGTGGGCGAAGGTACCGAAGAGCGTGTTGAAGCACTGGTCAAGGCCGGTGTAGACGCCATCGTGGTGGACACCGCGCACGGCCACAGCCACGGTGTGATCGAGCGCGTGCGTTGGGTCAAGCAAAACTACCCGCACATCGATGTGGTGGGTGGCAACATCGCCACCGGTGCGGCGGCACTCGCCCTGGCCGAAGCCGGTGCTGATGCGGTGAAGGTGGGCATTGGCCCCGGTTCGATTTGCACCACCCGCATCGTGGCCGGTGTGGGCGTGCCGCAAATCACCGCCATTGACAACGTGGCCATGGCCTTGCAAGGTACGGGCATCCCCCTCATTGCCGATGGTGGCATCCGCTACAGCGGCGACATCGCCAAAGCCATCGCCGCAGGCGCTTCCACCGTGATGATGGGCGGCATGTTTGCCGGCACCGAAGAAGCGCCAGGTGAAGTCATTCTTTACCAAGGCCGCAGCTACAAAAGCTACCGCGGCATGGGCAGCATTGGCGCCATGCAGCAGGGCAGTGCAGACCGCTATTTCCAAGAAGCCACCACCGGCAACCCGAACGCCGACAAACTGGTGCCCGAAGGCATTGAAGGCCGTGTGCCCTACAAAGGCTCGATGGTCAGCATCGTCTACCAAATGGCGGGCGGTGTGCGGGCCTCCATGGGCTATTGCGGTTGCGCCACGATTGAAGAAATGCGCCAGCAAGCCGAATTTGTCGAGATTTCTGCGGCGGGCATGCGCGAAAGCCATGTGCACGACGTGCAAATCACCAAAGAAGCGCCGAACTACCGCGCTGAATAACTTTTCGATGACGCCTGTCGCCAGGTGAAGCCCATGTCCCACGACACCATTCTGATTCTTGATTTCGGATCGCAAGTCACCCAGCTCATCGCCCGCCGTGTGCGTGAAGCCCATGTGTACTGTGAGGTGCATCCGTGTGATGTGACCGACGACTGGCTGCGCCAATACGCCCAAGACCATCGCCTCAAAGGCATCATTTTGTCGGGCAGCCATGCCAGCGTGTACGAGGTGGACGACCGCGCCCCCGACGCCGTGTTTGAACTGGGCGTGCCGGTGCTGGGCATTTGCTACGGCATGCAAACCATGGCCCAGCAACTTGGCGGCAAGGTTGAAGCCGGTCACACGCGTGAATTTGGCTACGCCGAGGTGCGGGCTCGCGGCCACACCGATTTGCTGAAAGACATCGCCGACTTCACCACGTCTGAGGGCCACGGCATGCTCAAAGTCTGGATGAGCCACGGCGACAAAGTCACTGAGCTGCCCACCGGCTTCAAACTCATGGCCAGCACCGACAGCTGCCCCATCGCCGGCATGGCCGATGAAGCCCGCCATTTTTACGGCGTGCAATTCCACCCCGAAGTGACCCACACGGTGCAGGGCAGGGCGATGCTGAATCGCTTCGTGCTGGGTATTTGCCAAGCCTCTCCCGACTGGGTGATGGGCAACTACGTGGAAGAAGCGGTGGCGCATATTCGCCAACAAGTGGGCGATGAAGAAGTCATCTTGGGCTTGTCGGGCGGTGTCGATTCTTCTGTGGCTGCAGCTTTGATTCACCGCGCCATTGGCGACCAACTCACCTGTGTGTTTGTGGACCACGGCCTGTTGCGCCTGAACGAAGGCGACATGGTCATGAACATGTTTGTCGGCCAATTGCACGCGCATGTGATCCGCGTGGACGCCAGTGAATTGTTTTTAGGCAAGCTGGCTGGCGTGGCCGACCCCGAGGCCAAACGCAAAATCATTGGCGGCGAGTTCGTCACCGTCTTCAAACAGGAAGCCGCCAAGTTGAAGGCAGGCCATGCGGGTCACCAAGGTGCTACTTTCTTGGCCCAAGGCACGATCTACCCTGATGTGATCGAAAGCGGCGGCGCCAAAAGCAAAAAGGCTGTCACCATCAAGAGCCACCACAACGTGGGCGGTCTGCCTGAGCAATTGGGCTTGAAACTCTTGGAGCCTTTGCGTGACTTGTTCAAAGACGAGGTGCGCGAACTTGGCATCGCCTTGGGGCTGCCACGCGACATGGTCTACCGCCATCCGTTCCCAGGCCCCGGTTTGGGCGTGCGCATCTTGGGCGAAGTGAAAAAAGACTACGCCGACTTGCTGCGCCGCGCTGACGCCATCTTCATTGAAGAACTGCGCAACACGCCTTTCACGGGCGACCCCGCAGCTGTGGCATTTGCAGGTGGCCAAGCGCCCAGCAATTGGTACGAAGCCACCAGTCAAGCGTTTGTCGTGTTCTTGCCGGTGAAAAGCGTGGGTGTCATGGGCGACGGTCGCACTTATGACTATGTGGTGGCCTTGCGTGCCGTGGTGACCAGCGATTTCATGACCGCAGACTGGGCCGAGTTGCCCTATGCTTTGCTGAAGAAAGTGTCGGGTCGCATCATCAACGAGGTGCGCGGCATCAACAGAGTGGTGCTGGATGTGAGCTCCAAGCCACCCGCCACCATCGAGTGGGAGTAAAGTGAACACCATGAAATGGATCATCGTCTCCGCTTGGTTGGCCGCTGTGCTGTTTGGACATTTCCGTGGCCAAGTGCGTTTGCCATTGCGTCGCGTGTTCCTAGATCATTCGGTCTTACTGGCTCCACTCAATGCCTTGATGGTGATGTTTTCAAGGGTGCCCACCACACCCTACATCCCCATGAGCGAATTTCCAGAGCTCAAAGCACTGGAAGACCATTGGCAAGAGATTCGAGATGAAGCCCTGAAGCTGTCGGAGATGCAGCGCATCAAAGCGGCTGAAAACCACGACGACCTCGGTTTCAATTCGTTTTTCAAATACGGTTGGAAACGTTTTTACTTGAAGTGGTACGACGCCCAGCATCCTTCGGCCCTGGCGCTGTGTCCGAAAACCGTGGCGCTGTTGCAGTCCATACCATCGGTGAAAGCCGCCATGTTTGCCGAGCTGCCCCCTGGCGGCAAACTCAACCGCCATCGCGACCCCTATGCTGGCTCAGTACGCTTTCACATGGGCCTGGTCACGCCCAATGACGATGCCTGCTACATCGATGTGGATGGCCAACGTCACAGTTGGCGTGATGGTCAAGCCGTGGTGTTTGATGAAACCTACATCCACGAGGCCTACAACCACACCGAACACAACCGCATCATTTTGTTTTGTGACATTGAGCGGCCCGTCTCCTTGGCTTGGGTGGCCGCGCTCAACAAATGGTTCAGCAGGGTCGTGATGTCTGCCGCCAGCTCGCCCAACGATGGCCGGGATCAAACCGGTGCCATCAACAAGCTCACGCACTACCACGACAAACTCGAAGCCAAAAGACGCGCTTTCAAACAATGGAACCGCACGGCCTATAAATTGACCAAATACACCCTTATCACGGCGATTGTGGTTTGGTTTGTTTGGGGATAAATGCGCGCGCCAGCTAGCTTGGCGTGCTTGGCAAGCCTGGCTTGAGGGCTCAAGACCAGGCCTTCTGAAGCGATGACTTAAGTCTTTGACAAGGCTTGGTCGATGTCCCACAAAATATCGTCCAACGTTTCCAAACCCACACTCAAGCGAATCAAATCGGGGGGCACGCCAGCGGCTATTTGCTGTTCTTCGGACAACTGCCTGTGGGTGGTGGACGCGGGGTGGATCACCAAGGTTTTGGCGTCCCCGATATTGGCCAAGTGGGACAAGAAGCTCACGTGTTCAATGAATTTTTGACCTGCTGCTGTGCCGCCTTTCACGCCAAAACTCAGTACCGCACCTGCACCTTTGGGCATGTACTTCTTGGCCAGTGCATGGTCGGGGTGGTTGGGCAGAGTGGGGTAGTTCACCCAAGCTACTTTCGGGTGTTGCTCTAAATATTGCGCAACGGCCAGGGCATTGCTGCAATGGCGGTCCATGCGCAGTGACAGCGTTTCCACGCCTTGCAACAATAAAAAAGCGTTGAACGGGGAGAGCGCCGGGCCAAAAGTGCGCATGCCCTCCATGCGGCATTTCATGGTGAACCCAAAGTCGCCAAAGGTTTCGAAAAAGCGCACGCCGTGGTAACCGGGGGAGGGCTCGGTCATCGATGGAAAACGGCCGTTGTCCCAGGGGAATTTGCCGGATTCGATGATGACGCCGCCCATGGTGGTGCCGTGGCCGCCGATGAATTTGGTGGCCGAATGCAAGGTGATGGCCGCTTCCCATTCAAAGGGACGGCACAAGTAAGGGCTGGCAAAGGTGTTGTCCACGAACAAAGGCACACCTGCTTGGTTGCCGATGCGGGCCACGGCTTCGATGTCCAACACATTCAAAGAAGGGTTGCCCAATGTTTCCGCATACAAAGCTTTGGTTTGAGGCGTGATGGCACGAGCGAAATTCTCGGGGTCTGCAGAGTCGACGAAGACCGTGTCGATACCCAACTTTTTGAAGTTCACACTCAGCTGCGTGTGGGTACCGCCATACAGGGTTCGCGCCGCCACGATCTGGTCACCGGCTTCGCAGACATTCAGCAACGCAATCATTTGCGCCGACATGCCACTGCCGGTGGCCACCGCAGCGCGGCCGCCTTCCAGCGAAGCGATGCGTTCCTCAAACACGGCCACCGTCGGGTTGCTCAGGCGTGAATAGACATTGCCAAAGGTTTGCAGGTTGAACAAACTGGCCGCATGCTCGGGGCTGTCAAACACATAGGCGCTGGTTTGGTAGATGGGCACGGCACGGCTGCCGGTGGCTGCATCTGGAATTTGCCCGGCATGCAAGCTGAGCGTGTCAAAGCCAAATTTGCGATCAGCCATGGGGCGTGAAGCTTGGAGGGATTTGTCGTTGAGCGGATATGACGCCGGTGTTGACGCCAAACCATCCCAGGCCGCCAAACAAACGGGCGTGTTCAATCTTCACGCAGCGGTCCATCACCACGGTGAGACCCGCTTGCTCGGCGATGGCCTGGGCTTGCTCGTTTACCACGCCAAGTTGCAGCCACAGCGTCTTGGCACCAATGGCCACGGCTTGTTCAGCGATGGCGGGTGTGTCAGCGGGTTTGCGAAAGACATCGACCATGTCGATGGGGTGGGGGATGGCGGCCAAATCGGGGTAACAAGTCTCGCCCAAGATGCTGGGGTACTTGGGATTGACCGGCACGATGCGGTAACCATGCTCTTGCATGTACTTGGCGGCAAAGTAGGAGGGACGGAACCAATCGGCCGACAAACCGACCACGGCGATGGTTTTGTGCTGCTGCAAAACCTGTTTCAGGACGCGTATTTCACTCATATCGCCCATATTAGCCCAATAAACTGAAATAAAGATTGCTTTAAGTTGTAAACACAGGCATAGTTCATGGCTCGATTATCAAGTTATGTCGTTGCTGTTCGTTTCTAGTTCTGCCCTTCTAGGTATTTCTCCCTTCGTCACACGATTCTTGACCTTCGACCCCGAGGGGGGCTTCCCTTTTTTTTAAAGAAATGCACTAAATGGCAACAGGTACAGTGAAATGGTTTAACGAATCCAAAGGTTTTGGCTTTATTACTCCCGAAGACGGCGGCAAAGATTTGTTCGCCCATTTTTCCGCGATCCAAAACCAAGGTTTCAAAACCCTGGCTGAAGGTCAACGCGTGAGCTTTGAAGTGACCACCGGCCCCAAAGGCCTGCAAGCGTCCAACATCAAAACAGCCGACTAATCCAGCAGACTTTCAGACATTCAGATGTCCAAAGAAGAAATGTTGGAAATGTCCGGCCTGGTGCGCGAGGTGCTTCCCGACTCGCGCTACCGTGTCACCCTGGACAACGGCCACGAACTCGTGGCCTACACCGCAGGCAAGATGCGCATGCACCACATCCGCATCTTGGCTGGCGACAAGGTCACCCTTGAACTCTCCCCCTACGACATGACCAAAGGCCGCATCACCTTCAGACACATTGAAGGCAAAGGTCCCACCGGTCCCCGGAAGCGGCGGTTTTGAGCCCCAGCCCATCCGACATCGGATTGGGCTACCTCGTCAAACAAGAACGTGTCGAAGTCGCCGGTGGCGCAGCTTTGAACATCCGCTCCTTGTTGGACCAACAACAATTTCACGACCCAGACGGCATGGCCTTGGCTTTGGGCGTGTCCTCGGCCACTTGGCCGCTGTTTGGCTTGGTCTGGCCGTCGGCGCAAAAAATGGCCGATCTGATGCAGACCTGGCCGCTGGACAAATTGCGCATCCTGGAAATTGGCTGTGGCCTGGGCCTGGCCAGCTTGGTGATTCACCGACGCTTCGGTGCGGTCACCGCCTCTGATTACCACCCCTATACCCAACGGTTTTTAAGCGCCAATTTGCGCTTGAACGGTTTGCCTTTGCTGCCTTATGTGCAAGGGCATTGGGAGCGCAGCAATCCTTTGCTGGGCGAGTTTGATTTGATCATTGGCAGCGATGTGCTGTATGAGCGGGACCACCCCGCGCAGTTGGCGGGCTTTATCCAAAGCCACGCCGCAGCGCATGCGCAGGTGTTGATCATCGACCCCAACCGCGGCCAGCGTTCGGCCTTCAACAAAGCCATGCAGTTGCACGGTTTTGACTTGACCCAAACCGACATCTTGAGCCCCTTGCACGACACCACGCCCTACCGGGGCCGCTTGCTCAACTACCAGCGCGACTGAAAAAGGGCCAGCAGGCAGAGCGCGGATGGCTGATGAGTCCGAACGACGGAGCGCCTTGGTTAACATGGAACCAACCTGAATTTGTCTCCATGGTCATGCCTTCTCCATTCAACCCTGCCGATGTCACAAAGCTCGACGACGATTTCATGCGCTTGGCCTTGCAGCAGGCCCAATTAGCGCGTGAAGCCGGGGAGGTGCCTGTGGGCGCCGTGGTGGTGAAGAACGGTGAAGTGTTGGCACAAGCGCACAACGCCCCGATCGGTTTGCACGACCCCAGCGCCCATGCCGAAATCTTGGCTTTACGTGCAGCTGCTGAAAAATTGGGCAATTACCG
>JBIIPF010000054.1:0-9163 GCA_044342755.1 Limnohabitans sp.
CGCCCAAGGCTTGCCACTGGCTTTGCAAGTGGTGGTGACGGAGATTGATGCCGACTTTGAAGGCGACGCCTATGCGCCGTTGTTGTCTGCAGATTGGCAAGAGCAAAGCCGAAGCACACACACGTCGGCTCAAGGTTTGAATTACAGCTTGGTGACGTTCAAACGTTTCATCTCAGCTTGATGGGAACGCGGTCAAATGGGCTGCCGCTGCCGCGGCATCAGGCTGCACGAGCCTAGGGATGCTACCCAACAAAGGCGCATGGATTCTTTGCGCAATGGCTTGGATGTTTTCTTCCAAGTACAACATCTGGGGATCCACCACATTGGCCACCCAGCCCAGCAGATCCAAACCTCTGGCGCGAATGGCCTCTGCTGTTAGCAAGGCTTGGCTGATGCAACCCAAACGCATACCCACCACCAAGACCACCGGCAAACCAAGGTCACGTGCCAAATCTGCGGTGTCATAGTGGTCGTTCAAAGGCACACAAAAACCGCCAACCCCTTCCACCACAACGGCTTGGGCTTGTGTGCGCACATGCATAACACTGCGCAAGATCCGTGCAGGATCAATGTGTATCTGTTGGGCAGCAGCTGCCAAGTGCGGCGCTGCAGGCGTTTGAAAAATATAGGGCGAGGTATCGCT
The DNA here is from genome assembly GCA_044342755.1 of Limnohabitans sp. Classification (GTDB taxonomy): domain Bacteria; phylum Pseudomonadota; class Gammaproteobacteria; order Burkholderiales; family Burkholderiaceae_C; genus Limnohabitans. The sequence continues at coordinate 644 of JBIIPF010000054.1, forward strand.
GACGGGTAAATCCACTGAGACCACTTGGGCCAAGGCGTCCACATCTTCGTTGCACCAGCGGCCTTCATGCAGATAGGCACCGGCAGCGACTGGCTTCATGGCGGCCACCCTGAACCCTTGCTGGGCTTGCCGATAAACCAAGGCACTGGCCACCAATGTTTTGCCGATTTCAGTATCGGTGCCCGTGACAAAACAGGAAAACGGTGTTTGAAGATGGAAGTTGTTCATGGCTTGTGCAAGGCGGCTAAGGCGTTTTTCAGCTGATCCAGGTTGTTCATGGTGTGGCCTGCTGACAAGGTGATGCGCAGCCTGGCTGTGTTTGGCGGAACAGTCGGCGCACGAATCGCGCTGACCCAAATGCCTTGTGACTGCAAATCTGCCGAGGCCTGTAAAACAGCGGCGTTGCTGCCTACCACCAGCGGTTGAATGGCAGTTGTTGAAGCCAGTTTGCGCCAAGGCGAGGGAATCGAAGTTGCAGAAAATGCATCAATCAACTGTGTCAAATGGGCTCTGCGCTTTTGGCCCTCTTCGCCGCCAATGATCTGAAGACTGGTGAGCAAGGCATGCGCTAATGCGGCGGGTGCGGCGGTGGTGTAGATGTAGGGTCGCGAACGTTGCACCATCCACTCGATCAACATGCTGTGGGCAGCCACGAATGCACCGGCAACGCCAGCAGCCTTTCCAAGCGTGCCCACATAGATCAACTGGTCTGAACACAATCCCGCATGCTGCAACAAACCAGCACCCTTGTCCCCAAGCACGCCAAAGCCGTGCGCATCATCGATCAACAACCAAGCACCATGCTGCTCGCAGATGGCCAGCAGTTCCTTGGCCGAAGCCAAGTCACCATCCATGCTGAAGACGCCATCAGAGACGACCACCTTGGTTCCGCTGTCTGAATCCATCAAAAGTGATCCCAATTGCTGCAGATCACTGTGGGCATAGACCTGGTAATTGGCGCGTGACAAACGGATGCCATCAATCAAGGACGCATGATTAAGCTCATCGGAAAAAAAAGTCAAGTCACCCTTAGACAGGTCACCCAGCGCCGACAGCACGCCCAGATTGGCCATGTAGCCGGTCGAGAAAAAAAGTGCACGCACGGCAGGAATGTGGTCAGCCAACATGCTGGCCAACACCGTTTCAAGCTGGTCGTGTGCTTGACTGTGGCCGCTGATCAAGTGAGATGCGCCACTGCCAGCACCGTAAATTGAAACGCCTTCACGCAAGGCTTCCATGACCCCAGGATGGGCTGCCAGACCGAGGTAATCATTGCTATTGAAAGCCAACAGCGGTTGCCCGTTGACCAACAATTGCGGTTGGCAAAGCGATGCGGTCATGCGTCGTTGCCGGTGCAAACCTTGTTCATTCAGAACCGACAGCTTCTGGGCCAAATGACTCAATGCCTGGAAATTCATGCAGCCACAACTTCCTCGAAAACAGTTGCCAAGCGTTCTGCGAGGAACTGAATTTCAGCATCGCTCAAGATGTAAGGAGGCATCAGGTAAACCGTTTGGCCAATCGGGCGCAGTAAAAGTTCGTGCTTCAATGCGGACGCAAAAAAACGGCGTGAAAAACTCGCCGCCAATGCAGGGTCTTCAATCAGGGCATCAAACGCCCAGATCATGCCTTGTTGTCGAAAATGCCTGACCTTGGCGTGTTGCTGCAAAGAAGACAGTGCTGAGCTGAGTTTTGCCCCAAGAATGGCATTTTGGGTGAGCACATCATCTTCTTTGAAAATGGCCAAGGTGGCCAAGGCCGCACTGCAAGCCAAGGGGTTGCCCGTGTAGGAATGCGAATGTAGAAAACCTCGCGCCAACGAATCAGCGTAAAAACTCTGGTAAATCTCATCGCGGGTCATGACCAAGGACAAAGGCAAGTAACCACCGCTGATGCCTTTGGACAAACATAAAAAATCGGGCCAAACACCTGCATGCTCACAAGCAAAAAAGCGGCCAGTGCGACCACAACCCACAGCAATTTCATCGGCAATCATGTGAACTTGGTAATGGTTGCACAAACGCCTGACTTCTTGCACATACAAAGGGCTGTGCATGGCCATGCCGCCCGCACACTGGACCAAGGGCTCAAGGATCACGGCACTGATCAAATGAGCACGCTCCTTGAGCAAGGCTTCAAGCGCTTGGGCCGCCTGCATCGCCACCTGATCGGCTGACACACCCGGCGCCGCCGTGCGAGCATCTGGCGATTGGACGCAATGTGCGGCTTGCAACAGTGGCGCATAGGCGTCACGAAAAATGGGGACATCGGTCACGCCCAAGGCCCCTACAGTTTCGCCGTGATAGCCGCCCTGAAGACAGACAAATTCTTGCTTTTGCTGCAAGCCTTGGTTGCGCCAACTGTGAAAACTCATTTTGAGGGCGATCTCTACGGCCGAGGCACCGTCAGACGCATAAAAGCAATGCCCCAACACATGATCAGTCAAGGCCGACAGCTCTTCCGACAAGCGCACCACAGGTTCATGGGTGAAGCCGGCGAGCATGGCGTGCTCGAGTGTGTCGAGTTGATTTTTCAGGGCGGCATTGATACGTGGATTGGTGTGACCGAATAAATTCACCCACCAAGAACTGATGGCATCCAAATATTTGTGACCGTCATGATCAAACAACCATGCACCACTGCCTCGGTGAACAGCCACCAAAGGTGTTGATTCATGGTGTTGCATCTGGGTGCAAGGATGCCAAACATGACGCAAGCTGCGTTGCATCAAATGAGTAGATGGATGGTCCAGAAACGAGCCTCTTCAAATCAATAACCGAATACGCCCGTCCATTATCGCCTTGAATAACAGGCTTGCAGGCAAGAGGTTTATTTGTTGCTATATTCGTAGAACTCTTTTATTTACTGATATTGCCATGCCAGCCATTGAAACCCCAGAGCAAACTGTTCACTTCGTCAAGCCCAAGAAGTTGTCCACGCACGCCACGTCCACTTGGTCGTTGAAAGCCATTGAAGAACTTTTCAATTTACCCTTCAACGATCTGATGTTTCAAGCGCAGCAAGTCCACCGCTTGCATTTCGATCCCAACGAAGTTCAACTATCGACCTTGCTCTCCATCAAGACGGGTGGTTGTCCCGAAGATTGCGGTTATTGCCCGCAGTCCGTCCACTACAACACCGGTGTGGAGGCGTCCAAAATGTTGGATGTAGAAGAAGTCAAGAAAGCGGCAGTGGAAGCCCAAAAAAATGGGGCCACTCGTTTTTGCATGGGTGCAGCTTGGCGAGAGCCGAAAGACCGGGATATTGAAAAAGTAGCTGAACTCATTCGCACCGTCAAATCATTGGACATGCAAGCCTGTTGCACCCTCGGTATGCTGAGCGAGTCTCAAGCCCACACTTTGAAACAAGCTGGGCTTGATTACTACAACCACAATTTAGACACGTCACCCGATTTGTATGGCGACATCATCACCACGCGCGACTATCAAGAACGCTTAGATACGTTGGCGCATGTGCGGACTGCGGGCATGCATGTTTGCAGTGGCGGCATTGTTGGCATGGGTGAAAACAGAGCGCAACGCGCGGGTCTGGTTTTTCAACTGGCCAATCTGCAACCCTATCCAGAATCCGTGCCCATCAACAACTTGGTGCAAGTCGAAGGCACGCCTTTGCACGGCACCGAGTCCTTGGATTTGCTGGAGTTTGTCCGCACCATCGCCGTGGCCCGAATCACCATGCCCCAAGCGCGTGTGCGATTGTCCGCAGGTCGCCAACAAATGGGCGAGGCGATCCAGGCGCTGTGCTTCATGGCTGGGGCCAACTCGATCTTTTACGGCGATAAATTGCTCACCACCGGCAATCCCGATTGGCAACGCGATCAAGCTTTGCTGGGCAAACTCGGCATGGTCACCGCTTGAACTTGGATTGATGGTGCATGAAACTGGCCACTTGGAACGTCAACTCGCTCACCGTGCGTTTGCCACAGGTGCTGGACTGGTTGGCCGCGCAAACTGACGATGGCGGCATCGATGTGCTGGCCTTGCAAGAAACCAAAACCACTGACGACAAATTCCCCAAAGCCGATATTGAAACAGCGGGTTATCAAGTGGCTTTCTTCGGCCAAAAAACCTACAACGGCGTTGCCCTGATCGCCAAGCACCCCATCACTGATGTGGTGCACAACATCCCGGGCTTTACCGACGACATGGCCCGCGTCATCACCGCCACGGTGAACGGTGTGCGGGTGGTGGGTGCGTATTTCCCCAATGGGCAAGCACCGGACAGCGACAAGTTTGTCTACAAAATGGCTTGGCTCACTGCACTGCATGCCTTCATCAAAGACGAACTGACGCGGCACCCCAAGCTGGTGTTGATGGGCGACTACAACATCACGTGGGATGATTTGGATGTGTGGGACCCGGTGACCTTGGCCGGCAGCATCCATTGCACCGATGAAGAGCGGGCTCACTTCAAAGCCTTGCTCGAATTGGGGCTGCACGATGCCCACCGCTTGTTTGAGCAAGCGCCCAAAAGTTATTCCTGGTGGGATTACCGCGAGTTTGCATTTCGCAGAAACCGGGGCTTGCGCATCGACCACATCTTGGTGTCCGACGCTTTGAAACCCAACGTCACCGCTTGCGTGATTGACAAAGCGCCGCGCAAAAACGAGCGCCCCAGCGACCACACGCCGGTGGTGGTGACGATCGCCTAAAACCTGCAGGCCTTGCGCTTGTGCAAGGTCTTGGGTTATTCCAAACCCAATTCTTGAATCTTGCGGGTGATGGTGTTGCGGCCAATGCCCAGCTTGTGCGCTGCGTCTATACGTCGGCCCTTGGTGTGGGCCAATGCGGTTTGAATCAACGTGGCTTCAAAACGTTTGGTGAGTTCATCCCACACATCGGTGCGCCCTTCCACCAGCAAATTCATGGCTTGCACTTCCAAGCCGCCTTGCCAATCTTCCCCCGTCAAATGCAGCACACCCGGTTTGGGCATGGGCACACTGGCAACAGCTGCAGTGCCGTTATGGCTGGTGGCTGTGAAGGCATTGGCCACCTCGGTGCTGGGCGTTGGTGCGGCCAATGGGTGAGCTGCACCCGCTTGCATCACTTCAGGCGGTAAGTCTTTGGGCTCGATGGCTTGGGCAGGTGCCATGACAGTGAGCCAATGGCAAATGTTTTCCAACTGGCGCACATTGCCAGGAAAAGCAAAAGCTTGCAGCAATTCAATGGCGGATTCTGAAATGCGTTTGACCTCGACGCCCAACTGCTGTGCGCTTTGCTGCAAGAAGTGACGCGTCAGCACAGGAATATCTTCGCGCCGCTCACGCAGGGGCGGCAAGCGCAGGCGAATCACATTCAGACGGTGGAACAAGTCTTCTCGGAAGGTGCCTTCTTGCACCCGTTGTTCGAGGTTTTGGTGGGTGGCCGCAATCACCCGCACATTGGTTTTGATGGCGCTGTGGCCACCCACTCGGTAGAAGTTGCCATCGCTCAAGACCCGCAGCAAGCGGGTTTGCAAATCGAACTTCATGTCACCAATTTCATCCAAGAACAAGGTGCCGCCATCGGCTTGTTCAAAGCGGCCACGGCGCATGGTTTGCGCGCCCGTGAAGGCACCGCGTTCGTGCCCAAACAATTCGCTCTCGAGCAAATCTTTGGGAATGGCTGCGGTATTGATGGCCACAAAAGGGCCGGCGGCGCGCTGCGAATGTTTGTGCAATGCACGTGCCACCAGTTCTTTGCCTGAGCCGGATTCCCCGGTGATCATCACGGTCACATTGCTTTGGCTCAAACGGCCAATGGCGCGAAACACATCTTGCATGGCCGGGGCTTGGCCCAGCATTTCAGGTGTGCTGTCGACATCCACTGCGCCCACGGCTTCTCGCTGACTTTCATCGACGGCTCGACGAATCAATTCAATGGCTTTGGTCAGGTCAAAGGGTTTAGGCAGGTACTCAAAGGCACCGCCTTGGAAGGCTGACACGGCGCTGTCCAAATCAGAGTACGCCGTCATGATGATGACCGGCAATGCAGGCAACTGCTGTTTGAGTTTGTCCAACAAATCCAAGCCCGAACCACCAGGCATGCGAATGTCGCTCACCAACACTTGGGGCATTTCTTCAGGCGTCACGCTTCCCAGGGCTTGCAACACCTCGCGTGGATGCGTGAAGCTGCGGGTGGGCAAGCCTTCACGCATCAAGGCTTTTTCAAGCACAAATCGAATGGACTGGTCATCATCAACGATCCAAATCGGTTTCATGTCAGTTCATCACCTTTTGTCTGGCGCAGGGCGCTTTGTCATTCTTGTTCAGGGCAAGGGAATCAAGATTTTGAAATCCGTTCGCCCGGGCTGGCTTTCACATTCAATCAGACCTTGGTGCTGTTGCACAAAGGATTGCGCCAAATTCAGGCCCAAACCCGAGCCGCCATCACGACCCGACACCAAGGGGTGGAACAAACGGTCCTTGATCTCTTCCGGGATACCGGGGCCGTTGTCAATCACATGCAATTCCAGTGCCAATCGGTAGCGTTGTTTCACAAAAGTCACTTGTCGGGCAATCCGGGTGGACAACACGATTTCAGCATCCCCTTTCAGCATCCGATCGCTCAGCGCTTGGGCGGCGTTGTGGGCGATGTTGAGTACGGCTTGTATCAACTGCTCCATGTCGCCGCGAAACTCAGGCAGCGAAATATCGTAGTTGCGGCGCACCTGCAAGCCGCGCGGGAATTCAGCCAAGATCAGGGTGCGTACCCGTTCACACACCTCGTGGATGTTGACGTTGCCCACCACATGCGGACGCCGGTGCGGTGCCAACAAACGATCTACCAAGGTTTGCAATCGGTCGGCCTCGCGCACGATCACCTGGGTGTACTCGGTCAAATCCTTGGAATCAAGCTCGAGTTGCAGCAATTGCGCCGCGCCCCGGATACCGCCCAAAGGGTTTTTGATTTCGTGCGCCAGGTTGCGGATGAGTTCTTTGTTGGCCTGCGCATGCTCCAGTTGGCGCTCTTCGCGGTCTTGGCGGCTTTGGGTTTCTTGCGGCAGCAGCTCAATCAATACCTCGTCGGGGTTGTCGCACGAGGCCACGACCACATGCACCGCAAAGGGCTCGGCCCCTGGTCGTTTGAGATGGTCGTCAAATCGCAAGGCCGAAAAATCATGTCGTCGTGCGCCATCCATGGCTTGTTGCATCTTGAACTGATCAACAAACAAAGCCGGTGCATCCGCGCCTTGCAGGCTGCGACGTGACAAACCCATCACGTCTTCGAAGGAGGCGTTGACAAACAAGACTCGGTTGTCGGAGCGCACCACCATCACCAATGTGGCGAGCAAGTCAAATGCTGTGAATCGGTGGTCAGCCATCTGATCCAACTCAGGGCAAACGCGCCAATTCGCGGCGCAATGCGGCCTCGTCGGCTTGGCATCGCACCATCTCGGTGCTGTTGGCAGGCAATTGTTGGCAGCGTCTTTGCTGCTTCCTCAATTCTTCATTCAAGATGTGTTGCGATTGAAGATTGCGTGCGCGTTGGGCCGCACTGTCAATGCGAGGGACATCGACGATCACCGCGGGATTGGGCATGGGAACAGGTGCTGGCGGCACGGCGCGGAATTGACGCGGCGCGGTGGTGATCACATCGGCTTGCACCGGCACACGTGTGCAGGCTTGGCCTTGTTTGGGTTGATTGGTGTACTCGTTGCCACAGCGCCAAACGGCTGGGCCTTCTTGGGCAAACACGTTTTGATAAGAGAACAGTGCGAACAACACGCCGATGCAGATTGCTTTGTTCATGCTGAGCCTCTTTCAAATGCAGGGTTAAAAAAAAGGACGGCACCAGGCCGTCCTCGGTGTGCCCAGCGCGAACGCTTGGCAACTGCTCTGATGCCTGGGCTCAGAGTGAGTAGTACATGTCGTATTCGACAGGATGCACGGCCTGGCGGAAACGAGTGACTTCTTGCATTTTCAGATCGATGTAGGCGTCGATCATGCTGTCGGTGAAAACACCGCCTTTGGTCAGGAAAGCGCGGCCTTTGTCCAGGTGCTCCAAAGCTTGGTCCAAGCTGTGGCACACGGTTGGCACCAAGGCGTCCTCTTCGGGTGGCAAGTGGTACAGGTCTTTGGTAGCGGCTTCACCGGGGTGAATTTTGTTTTCGATGCCGTCCAAACCAGCCATCATCAGTGCCGCAAAGCACAGGTAGGGGTTGGCCATGGGATCGGGGAAGCGGGCTTCAATGCGACGGCCTTTGTCAGACGCCACGTGAGGGATGCGAATAGAAGCTGAACGGTTGCGGCTGGAGTAAGCCAATTTCACCGGGGCTTCAAAGCCGGGGACCAAGCGCTTGTAGCTGTTGGTGGTGGGGTTGGTGATGGCGTTCAGGGCGCGAGCGTGTTTGATGATGCCGCCGATGTAGAACAAAGCGGTGTCGCTCAGACCAGCGTAGCCTTTGCCTGCAAACAGGTTTTTGCCGTCTTTCCAGATGGACTGGTGAACGTGCATGCCTGAGCCGTTGTCGCCCACCAAGGGTTTGGGCATGAAGGTGGCGGTTTTGCCATAGGCATTG
>JBIIPF010000055.1:0-9106 GCA_044342755.1 Limnohabitans sp.
GGCTGCGGTGAACAGTTTGGAAATGGATGGGGCAGCCGCACAAACGGTGTTGGAGAGCGACGCCTATGCCCAAGAAGTGAAAGAGCGCGAGCAGTTCTATACCAACGCCGGTATCAGCGCCGTGCCCGCTGTGATCATCAATGACCGTCACCTGATTTCAGGTGGGCAACCTGCGCATGTGTTTGCGCAGGCCTTGCGCGACATCGCTGCCCAAGCCTGAACATTTCAAGCGGTTTCCTTTATTGCTTGGATTGACGGTTTTTTGGCAAGCGCTGCTCTGGCAGCCACCACGGCTTGCGCCACCGACACCGCCGTGGCCGCCGACAAGGTCCAACCCAAATGCCCATGCCCTGTGTTGTAAAACACATTCGGTGCTTTGCCCGGGCCTACCTTGGGCAGCATGTTGGGCATCATCGGCCGCAAGCCCGCCCAAGGCGTGAATTGCCGTGTGCTGACGCCTGGAAAACATTGCGCCACCCAATCAACCAAGGGTTGAATTCGGTCTGCTCGGATGTCTTTGTTGAAACCATTGAACTCGGCAGTACCTGCCACGCGAAATCGATTCAAGCCCAATCGGCTGCTGACCAGCTTGGTGGCGTCATCCAGCAAGCTCACCTGCGGCGCACTGGCTTGGCATTGCGGGTCGTCTAAATGGACGGTGATGGAATAGCCCTTGACAGGGTAAATGTTCACCCGGTCACCCAGTTGCGCTGCCAATTCACGACTGCTGGTGCCACAACAAACCACCATAGCATCCGCGGCTTGCGACAGGAATTCCGATTCTTTTTCATACACAAGTTGGACCTGCTCGCCAGTGGTGTTGACGCTGGTCACATCGCAGTTATAGATGGTTTGCACACCCATGCGCTCGAGCGCCTTTGAAAGCCCAAAGGTGAACTTGTGGATATCGCCGGTGCTGTCACTTTCGGTGAAAAAGCCGCCATGGAAAGCGCCGTGCAACGCAGGCTCAATCTGTCGCATTTCTTCAGGTGACACCGCCCTGCGCTCTAAGCCGCCCTTTTGCAACAAGGCGCTGACTTTGGCGGCATGCTCGAAGCTGGCTGGATCCCGGTAGATGTGCAAAATCCCTTCACGCTTCAAATCGAAATCAATGTCTTCTTGTTGCGCCCAAGCAAACAAGTAGTCCCGCGCGGCAATGGCCAATTGCGCGGTGTGGATGGTGTTGGCCTCGTAGTGGGGCAATTGCGCCACGAACTCGGTCAACCAAGACCACTGGTGCCAACTGGCTTTGGGGTGAAACAACAAAGGGGCATCACGGCGCGTGATCCATTTCAAACCCTTGACCAAGGTCGACCAGTGGTTCCAAACCTCGGCATTCGAGGCGGAGAGCTGACCCCCATTGGCATAGGAGGTTTCCATGCCAGCGTAGCGGTGACGTTCAAAAAGCGTGACGGAAAAGCCTTGTTGCGCCAAGGCATAAGCAGTGGTGACACCCGTGATGCCACCACCTATGACGGCGATGTGTTTCATGAAGCAATCCTCAGTGAGTCCGTGAAAGGGAGAAGCACAGCACCTTGCTGTGCACCACCCCCTCTGTGCTGGACCTGAGAGATTCGCGCATCGCAGCAAGGCGATGGCTTGCTCCTTCGGTGTGCAGATTGACCATGTTCTGCAACTCTTCAGAGATTTACCATGTCACCGGTCCTGGGGCCTGAGAGATTCCGGGGCGGTTGCTCCTTCGGCGGTGTCTCTTGACACACTCTCCCGATGACATCAGCAGAAAGTATAGCTGGGCGCTGAACCCTAGAATCAAGGCTTGTATCGCCTGTTTTGATTGATTCCTCCAACATCTGCCTCGCATGTCCACAACACCAGCTCAACCCGGCTTAGACAGCCTGTCCAAATCCTTTGAACCCGCCGCTTTGGAAGCCCATTGGGGTCCCGAGTGGGAAAAGCGAGGTTACGGTGTCGCTGGATTTCGCGGCACCGGCCAAGCCAATGCGGCGCAACCCTCTTTTGCGATTCAGTTGCCGCCGCCCAATGTGACCGGCACCTTGCACATGGGCCATGCGTTCAACCAGACCATCATGGACAGCCTCACGCGCTATCACCGCATGCGCGGCTTCAACACCGTGTGGATTCCCGGCACGGACCATGCGGGCATCGCGACGCAAATTGTGGTGGAGCGTCAGTTGCAAGCCCAAGGCATCAACCGCCACGGCATGGGCCCCACGCCTGATGAGGCCCGCAAGAATTTCATCAGCAAAGTATGGGAATGGAAAGAGCATTCAGGCAACACCATCACCCAGCAAATGCGCCGCATGGGCGACAGCGTTGACTGGACCCGTGAGTACTTCACGATGGACGACAAGTTGACACCTGTGGTGACCGACACCTTCGTGAAGCTTTACCAGCAAGGCTTGATCTACCGTGGCAAGCGCTTGGTGAATTGGGACCCGGTGCTGATGAGCGCGGTGTCTGATTTGGAAGTCGAAAGCACCGAATCGGAAGGCAAGATGCACTACATCTGCTATCCGTTTGCCAATGGTCCTCAACTGATTGACGGTGTCGCACAAAAAGGCATGACGATCGCCACCACCCGCCCCGAAACCATGATGGCCGATGGTGCCTTGGCTGTTCACCCCGATGACGAACGCTACAAACACCTTGTAGGAAAAATGGTCGATTTGCCTTTGTGCAATCGGCAAATCCCCATCATTGCCGATGATTTTGTCGACCGCGAATTTGGCTCGGGTTGCGTGAAGATCACCGGCGCCCACGACTTCAATGACTACGCCTGTGCGCAGCGTCACAGCTTGCCACTCATCACCATCTTCACGCTGGATGCCAAGGTCAACGAAAACGGTCCTGCGGCCTACCAAGGCTTGGACCGCTTTGATGCCCGCAAAGCCGTCAATCGCGATTTGGAAGCCATGGGCTTGATGCTGGAGATCAAACCCCACAAGCTGATGCTGCCGATTTGCGCCCGCACCGGCCAAGTGGTTGAACCCATGCTGACCGACCAATGGTTTGTCGCCATGAACAAGGTCAGCCCACAAGACGCCACCGGTAAAAGCATTGCGCAAAAGGCCATGGATGCGGTGCATTCAGGTGAGGTGAAGTTCGTGCCCGAGAACTGGGTGAACACCTACAACCAATGGATGAACAACATCACCGATTGGTGCATCAGCCGTCAACTCTGGTGGGGCCATCAAATCCCTGCTTGGTATGACGAAGAAGGCAACGTCTTCGTGGCCCACAACGAAGCCGAGGCCCAGGCCCAAGCGCCAGGCAAAACACTGCGCCGAGATGAAGATGTGTTGGACACCTGGTACTCCAGCGCCTTGGTGCCGTTCAGTACTTTGGGGTGGCGTGGTGATTCAGCAGTTCATCGATCCGCTCGCGAAGCGCATGCCAGCCAAGTCGATGCTGGAACGACGCTCGGTAACGCTTCTGCCAACCAACTTTCAGACGCAGACTTGTACCTGCCCTCCAGCGTTCTCGTCACCGGCTACGACATCATCTTCTTCTGGGTCGCCCGCATGATCATGATGACCACGCATTTCACCGGCTACGTGCCGTTCAAGCATGTGTACATCCATGGCTTGGTGCGTGACGCCCAAGGCAAGAAGATGAGCAAGTCCGAGGGCAATGTGCTGGACCCCGTGGACTTGATTGACGGCATAGCGCTCGAACCCTTGCTGGACAAACGCAGCCAAGGCTTGCGCAAGCCCGAAACCGCCCCGCAGGTGCGCAAAAACACCCAAAAAGAATTTCCAGAAGGCATTCCCGCTTATGGCGCTGATGCCTTGCGTTTCACTTTCGCAGCCTTGGCCAGTTTGGGGCGCAGCATCAACTTCGACAGCAAGCGCTGCGAGGGCTATCGCAACTTCTGCAACAAACTGTGGAACGCCACGCGCTTTGTCTTGATGAACTGCGAAGGCCAAGACTGCGGCCTGATGGACCACACCAAAGCCGACTGTGCGCCGGGTGGCAAGGCCCATGGCTACATGCATTTCAGCCAAGCTGATCGATGGATTTCATCCGTGTTGCAGCAAGTGGAAGCGGATGTGGCCAAAGGCTTTGAGGAATACCGTTTGGACAATGTGGCCACATCCCTTTATGAATTTGTCTGGAACGAGTACTGCGATTGGTATTTGGAAATCGCCAAAGTGCAAATTCAAACCGGCGGGCCTGCTGAGCAACGCGCCACACGCCGCACCCTGATTCGCACCTTGGAAGCCATTCTTCGATTGGCGCATCCCATCATTCCATTCATCACCGAAGAGCTCTGGCAAAAAGTAGCGCCCGTGGCAGGCATGCCCGGCGAATCGGTCAGCATTGCCCGCTATCCCGAGGCACAACCGAACAAAATCGACCTGCAAGCCATCGCCAATGTGCAGCAACTCAAAGCCTTGGTGGACGCATGCCGCAATTTGCGTGGCGAGATGAACGTGTCACCGTCCACCCGCATGCCGATGTTTGTGTTGGGCCATACCGAGTTCATGCGCAGCAATGCGGCTGTCTTGCAAGCCTTGGCCAAACTCAGCGAGGTGAAGGTGTTTGAGGATGAAGCCGCTTGGCAAACCGCCGCGCAAGCCGCCCCTGTGGCGGTGGTGGGTGAAGCGCGTTTGTGCTTGTTCATCGAGGTGGATGTCGCGGCTGAAAAAAACCGCTTGGGCAAGGAAATGGCACGCTTGCAAAACGAAATCACCAAAGCCAATGGCAAGCTGAGCAATGAGGCCTTTGTGGCCAAAGCACCTCCTGCGGTGATTGCGCAGGAACGTCAACGGGTGGCGGATTTTGAAGCCACCTTGCTCAAAGTGGCTGATCAGTTGAAGAGGCTCGTGTGATATTCGCTGAGTGACTGACATGGTGGGTCGGGCCGACTCGAACGTTGCCGCTTGCGGCGGTGAGAGGCGACCGAACCCACGATGGCAGGCACGACACCAGTGCTGTCAATTCATGTATCAGCGCCTTTTGAGCACGTGGATAAAGTCTTCGCCCACCGTCTCTTGCGACATCAACTCATTGCCGGTTTGCTTGGAGAAAGCGGCGAAGTCGCGCAACGAGCCTTTGTCGGTGGACACCACTTTCAGCAACTGACCGCTTTGCATCGCGGTCAAGGCTTTCTTGGCTTTCAGGATGGGCAAGGGACAATTCAAGCCCCGCGTGTCTAATTCTTGATCGATCTGCATGGCCTTCATTCTAAATTTTGAGCAGCACGCTCTTCCCAACTCATGAAGCGCGGCTCGATGCCCTGCGTGCGCAACCAATCGCCCATCGCATAGCCCGTGCCAGCAGGCCAACAAATGATGTCTTGGTAATCAAACAACTTGTATTCGGCAAGTTCAGGTGACAAACGAATCTCACCCTCCGCCACAGCGTGATAAGCAATGATGACTTGGTTCATGCGCTGAAAGTCATAAGCCCCCACCAACTTCAAACTCGTCACTTTCAAATTGGTTTCTTCATCAACTTCACGGGCAATGCCTTCTTCTGGGGACTCCCCAGCCTCCATGAAGCCGGTGATGAGTGCAAAGCGTCTGCCCGGCCAAGCCGCATTGCGGGCCAACAAAATTTGATGGCCCACCTGGACAATGCCTGCCAGCACGGGCGTGGGGTTGTTCCAATGCGTCCAGTTGCAGACCACACAACGCATGCGTTGTTTCGGGCCGCCGTCTTCATCTTGGGTGATGAGTTGCAACTCGGTGGCGCACATCGGGCAATACTGGAAATGGCTCATGCCGGAAACACGCCTGTTGAAAGGTAGCGGTCGCCTCGGTCACACACGATGAACACGATGGTGGCGTTTTCAACGCGCTTGGCTATTTCCAAGGCCACCCAGCAAGCACCAGCTGCTGAGATGCCTGCAAAGATGCCCTCTTCACGGGCCATGCGTCGGCACATGTCTTCGGCATCCGATTGGCTCACATAAACGAGTTCATCAACATGGGTGGCATCGTAAATTTTGGGTAAATATTCTGGGGACCATTTGCGAATGCCCGGAATGCGCGAGCCTTCACTGGGTTGCGCACCAATGATCTGCACCTTGGGATTTTTTTCTTTCAGGTAGCGCGACACACCGGTGATGGTGCCGGTGGTGCCCATGGCACTCACGAAGTGCGTGATCTCACCGTGGGTTTGCTGCCAAATTTCGGGGCCGGTGGTCTCGAAGTGAATGCGTGGGTTGTCGGCATTGGCAAATTGATCGAGTACCAAGCCCTTGCCTTGCGCTTGCATCTGATCGGCCAAATCACGCGCGCCTTCCATGCCGGTGGTTTTCGATGTGAGGATCAGCTCTGCACCAAACGCCTTCATGGTTTGCGCGCGCTCGATGGACAAGTCCTCGGGCATGATGAGCACCATGCGGTAACCCTTGATGGCGGCGGCCATGGCCAACGCAATGCCGGTGTTGCCCGATGTCGCTTCAATCAAGGTGTCGCCGGGTTGGATGTCACCGCGTTCTTCAGCACGTTGAATCATGGACAAGGCAGGACGGTCTTTCACCGAACCTGCGGGGTTGTTGCCCTCTAACTTGCCTAACAAGACATTGCCACGCTTTTTGTTGTCTGCAGCGCCGATGCGTTGCAGCGCGGCCAAGGGTGTGTTTCCGATGGCTGATTCGATGGTCGGATAGTTCATCCCCACACTGTGCCATAATTCCGCCTCTCCCTCCTGCCGGAGTGGCGAAATTGGTAGACGCAGCAGATTCAAAATCTGCCGGTGCAAAACACCGTGCCGGTTCGATTCCGGCCTCCGGCACCAGCCAAGGCAACAAATTCGACCCCACAAGGGTCGTTTTTTATTTCAATATTCTCAACATGTGCACGCCAGAGCGCAGACCGACAAAGCCTTGGTACCCCAAGGCATCGTTGTAAACGGGCGCCAATTCATTCACGCTGTTGCGCACCGCCATAGGGCTGAAAAACAAATCAGTGGACGTGCTGGGTTTGCGCCATAACAGCACTGAACCACCTGGTTTGAGAAAACAAGTCGTTGTGCCAAGGGCCCGTCCCATCGGTGTCGTTCCCCCTTTGCGTAAGTTGGGCGGGAAATTCACATCCGCTGGGGTGGCAGGCACCTCCGGAATATTGAAAATCGGATCCGCTGGCTTGCCGGCTGCAGCCGGTTTGTGGCGAAACCAGGTGTCACCGCGCTCTTGCGACCAAGCGTTCCAGCCGTCATCACCACTTTTGTTCATCAAGCCATCTTTGCCTGCGGTACCTCGGTAATAAATGTTCGCGTTATTGCCGATGAAACTGAAGAACGCTTTGGGCTCGATACCCGGCGCAAATTTAAATTCCAGCACCGAGTTGTCGTTGGCCACATAGTGCAAATAAATAGCAGATCCACTGTACTTGGGGAAGTAGATGGAGTCTCCGCCCAAACGTTCTTTGGCGGCGATGCGCAACACCACATCCGGGCTGCCTTGGTGTTTCAGCCAAATGTCTGCATCCACATTGTCCGCGTCCACTGATTTTTGGGCGGTTTGATAGGCCACGGATGAAGCAGTCGGTTTGAACAACCGCATATCACCAGCAGGTTCACCCAAAGGCGTGGCTTGGGTGATGGCACCGTCGTAAATCCAACCCGGTGCCGCTGTGGATTTGGGCTTGGCCAACAAGTCAGCCCACATGCTGGTCCCCAACGGGGTGTAGGTGGGCTTGCCAATGCCTGGCTCTTCGACGCAACCTTCGGTTTGAGGTGGTTGTGTGTCCAAAGAGCCAAACAAAGTTTCAGCCAAGTGTTTGTCGGTTTCTTCTGGCGTCTTTGGTGGAATGGGCACGACCAAGTTGTCCGGGTTCAAGGCTTTGGCTTGATTCCAAATGGTTCTGAGTTTGTTGTTGGCGATGAACACCGCCGTGTCTTGTGACCAATCCACAGATGTCGTGGCAAAGCCAGCCATGCCCGCGAGTTGCGCAACTTTGGGGTCAATGGTGATGCCATTGGAAGGGTCCAAATCAAAATCAAGGGACTGTAAAAAATACGCCACATTACTGGCTGTGGGCCCGCCGCCACCTTGTGCCATGCTCACAGGCGTCACCACCGCTTCACCCAATGCGGGGGGCAACACGATATTGCCGATCGAGAACGTGATGGTTTCGCCAGCTTGGTATTCAAACGTGCCGGTATCGTCTGTGACCCCAGAGGCAATCACGGTGCCATCGGCCGACGTGACTTTGTAGGTCACTCCCGAGACGGCGCTGTCGATCAGACGGCCTTTCAACAAAGCCACTGTTCGCACGGATGCTGTGGAACTGCTCGCGCCCTTGTCCCCGCCGCAAGCGGCGAGCAGGCAGAGCAGTATGGCCCAGCAAAGAGAAGTGAAGATGTTGATTGTCATGAAGATTCTGGCTTGATATGTCCTGTATCGACTGATACACCTCCAAACTTGAGAAGTTTGACGGCTTAAGATGACGTCTTTCGAATTGATTTCCCTATGAGTCTTTTGTTTACACCTTTCACTTTCAACCCGCCACGCGGCCCCCTCACCATCCCCAACCGCATCGTAGTCGCACCCATGTGCCAATATGCTTGCCATGAGGATGGTCGCGCCAACGATTGGCATTTGATGCATTGGGCCAATTTGCTCAATGGCGGTGCGGGTTTGTTCATGATCGAAGCCACGGCAGTCACACCCCAAGGGCGCATCACCCCCCATTGTTTGGGGATGTGGGACGATGAAACGGCGCAAGCCTTGGCCGACACCTTGGGACGTGCTCGCCGTTTGGCACCACCCGTGCCCGTGTGCTTGCAAATCGCGCACTCAGGTCGCAAAGGCTCCAGTGCCCAGCCTTGGCACGGCGGCATGATGATCGACAAAGCCCATGGCGGTTGGGACACTGCAGCGCCCTCCCCTTTGGCTTTGTTGCCCGGCGAACCGCCGCCCCATGAGATTGATGCTGCGGGCTTGCAAGCCCTTGAGCAAGCGTTTGTGGATGCGGCCCGACGCGCGCAGCACATGGGCCTGGAAATGATCGAACTGCATGGCGCACACGGCTATTTGCTGCACGAGTTTTTGTCGCCCATCGCGAATCAACGAGCCGACAACTTTGGCGGCAGTTTCGAGAACCGTGTTCGTTTTCCACTGCACATTTTCAAAGCCATGCGCGAGGTCTTTGACGGCACCTTTGGCATGCGC
>JBIIPF010000056.1:0-9063 GCA_044342755.1 Limnohabitans sp.
CCATGAAATGGGTGAATCCACCCGTGGCCTTCATGCTGCACGCGGGTGTGCCTTTGATGCTGCAAGCAGGCCTTCATTTTCCGGGCTTGCACAACGGCGACACCTCGCGCGTGGCCCTCGAGGCCTACCCCGGCATGTGGGCCAAACGCGTTCTGGGCAACCGCAGTTACAAAAACGATGCAGCCGCCAAGCAAACCCCCGAGCGATTGATTGCCCGCAAAGACCTGTTGCATGCGCTGGTGTGGGGCCATGATGCCCTGCCAGTGCGTCTGAAGCTCACGGATGCGCAACAAGACCAGTTGGTGGCCGATGCCACGGGCGACAGCTTGGACGCCGTGCTGTGCATGGTGCAAGCGGCCTGGTCCGAACAGCAGCACCGCCAGGGTGATGCTTTGTATGGCTTGCCAGCACACATGGACCCACTGGAAGGCTGGATCATCAACGCATGAGCGACTTCAGCTTTGCCGACAAATTGGAAACACCCCGCATGTGGTTGCGCTGTCCCTATCCGGGTGACGGCGAGGCGCTGTACCAAGGCGTGGCAGAGACTTTGCAGCAGTTGAGGGCCTGGCCCGACTCCTTGCCTTGGGCGCAAAAACCGCAATCGGTTGAAGCCTCCGAGGACTATTGCCAAACTTGTTATGCAGCTTGGGCCATGCGTATCAGTTGGCCGATGTTGATGATCGACAAAGCCAGCGCCGGGTTTGTGGGCAGCATTGGTTTTCACCAAATCAACGTCAAAACGCAGCAGTGGGAGTTGGGCTATTGGTGTCGATCAAGTTTTCAAGGACAAGGCCGCATGACCGAAGCGGTGCAGGTCTTGACGCAAGCCGCATTGCAAGTGGCACCAAATGCGCAATTGGTTTGTCGCATTGACAGCCGCAACCATGCCAGTGCCAAGGTGGTGCTCACTGCAGGTTACAAGATGGTGAAAGAAGAGACCGTGAGCTCAGACGCTGGGGCAGCGCAGACGGTGCGGCATTACGCCTGGCCGCGCGACTTGCACACCGGGCAATCGGGCTGACGCTGCAAGCGCATCTCAGTCCAACTCAGTTCGCGCCCGTCCATCATTTGCAGACGACCTGCCAAGGATGTGCCCAAGCCGGCCAATAGCTTCAGCGCTTCTGCAGCTTGCAAGCTGCCAATCACACCCACCAGCGGCGCCAACACCCCCATGGTGGCGCAACTCACCTCTTCAGGCGCTTCATCGGCGGGAAACACGCAGGCATAACAAGGCGAGTTGTCGTCCCGCACGTCATACGTCGTGAGTTGACCATCCAGGCGGATGACCGCGCCACTGACCAAGGGCACGACATGTTTCACACAAGCGGCATTCAGCACTTGGCGAGTTTGAAAGTTATCACTGCAATCGAGCACCACATCGGCTTGCTGAACCAGGGTGTCCAGCAAAGTGGCTTCTGCACGAAGGGCCACGGTGTTGACTTGGCAACCCGGGTTCAAGGCCAACATGGCGGTGCGGGCGGACTCCACCTTGGGCTGACCAATGCGTTCGGTGGTATGCGCGATTTGCCGTTGCAGGTTGGTCAGGTCCACGGTGTCGTGGTCCACCAAGGTGATGGTGCCCACGCCTGAGGCCGCCAAATACAAAGCCACTGCACTGCCCAAGCCACCAGCGCCCAACACCAGGGCGTGGCTGTTCAAGAGTTGGGATTGACCTTCGTCGCCAAGTTCGTTGAGCAGGATATGGCGTGAATAACGAAGCAGTTGGGCGTCATCCACGCCTTATTCTTCCTTGGTGGCAGCAGGGCGCTCTGAAAGTGTTTTGCTGACCTTGACCGGCTGGTTTTTCAAGTGGTTCAGGGCTTGTTGCAATTGAAAGTCTTCGGCGCTGCCAAACTCGGGCGACTTGCGATCAGCCACCGGTTTTTTGGACTCTTCTTCCAAACGCTTCAAAGCTTCTTCGCGGGCTTTTTCGCGGGCAGGGTCTTTGACTTCAGCGCCTTGGCCACTGTTGAGGTGCTTTTCCAAGTCGGCTTCACGGGTGCGTAATGCCGCATAAGGGCTGCCTTCAGCCGTGTCATCAACCAGCAACTCGGGCACGATGCCTTTGGCTTGGATGGAGCGACCGCTGGGCGTGTAGTAGCGGGCGGTGGTGATCTTCAAAGCGGTGTCAGCGCCAAGTTGGCGCACGGTTTGCACCGAGCCTTTGCCAAAGGTTTGGCTGCCCATCAACACAGCGCGTTTGTGGTCCTGCAAAGCACCAGCCACGATTTCACTGGCCGAGGCTGAGCCTTCGTTAACCAACACCACCAAAGGCACTTTTTTGTAAAAACCCTTGGTGGATTTCTCCAGCCCGGCCACCGAGTCTGCGCCACCCCGGCGTTGGTAGTACTCGGGGGCAGCTTTGAAGGTGAATTTGCTTTCGTCCAATTGACCATTGGTGGACACCACGGTCACGTTGCTGGGCAAAAACACGGCAGAAATGGCCACAGCCGCATCCAACAAACCGCCTGGGTCGTTGCGCAGGTCGAGCACCAAGCCCTTCATTTTGGGGTCTTGTTTGTAAAGATCTTCCAGCTTGCGGGTCAGGTCGTCGACCGTGCGTTCTTGAAACTGGCTGACACGAATCCAGCCAAAGCCGTTTTCGATCATCTTGCTTTTCACACTGACGGTTTTGATCTCTTCACGAATGATGGTGACAGGGAAGGTGCGGTTTTCGTCTTTGCGGAAGATGGTCAGGATCACTTTGGTGCGAGGTTCGCCGCGCATGCGCTTGACGGCTTCGTTCAAAGACAGGCCTTTGACCGAGGTGTCGTCCACCTTGGTGATCAAGTCGCCGGGCTTCAAACCCGCGCGGTCAGCGGGTGAGCCTTCAATGGGTGAGACCACCTTAACCAAGCCTTCTTCTTGCGAAATTTCGATGCCGACACCGACAAACTTGCCAGTGGTGCCTTCGCGGAATTCTTTGTAGGACTTTTTATCGAAATACTGTGAATGTGGGTCAAGGTTGGCGACCATGCCAGCGATGGCGTCATTGATGAGTTTTTTCTCATCCACAGGTTCGACGTAGTCGCTCTTGACCATGCTGAAGACGGCGGCCAGCTGCTGCAACTCTTCCAAGGGCAACGGGGCCATGTTGGCGCGTGCCACAGTTTGCAGCGAGAACGTGGTGAGCGCACCAGTGAGTGCGCCAATGGTCAACCAACCTGCAATTTTCAGTTTCTGGCTCATGGGTACCTTGTTCGAAACAACACCGCCGCACCTGCTGGCGATTTAGGAAGATAGTCTACTGTGGAAGCGTCTTCTGCGTGGCCCTGTTTCGTCAAAGTCCGCCAGCCACAGGGTCAAGCAGGGGCCGTCATCTCGTGCAGGTAGTAATGGCGAATAGGTTTCAAGTCGGCGGCCAGTTCATAGACCAAAGGTTGACCATTGGGGATGTTCAAGCCAATGATGTCTTGGTCGGAAATGCCATCCAGGTGTTTGACCATGGCGCGAATGGAGTTGCCATGGGCGCTGATGATGACCCGTTTGCCGCTGCGCAGGGCCGGGGTCAAAGCCTCGTTCCAAAACGGCATGACCCGCTCGATGGTGTCTTTCAGGCACTCGGTCAGCGGAATTTGCGCCGGCAACAGCTTGGCATAGCGCGGGTCGCCGCGTTCGCAGCGGCTGTCGTCGGCGGACAAGGCGGGTGGGGGCTCGTCGTAACTGCGTCGCCAGGCCAGAACCTGCGCCTCGCCATATTTCTGAGCGGTTTCGGCCTTGTTCAAGCCTTGCAGCGCACCATAGTGGCGCTCGTTCAAGCGCCACTGGTGGGCCACTGGCAGCCAACAGCGGTCTAGTCCATCCAACAAGTGCCACATGGTGTGGATGGACCGCTTTAAGACGCTGGTGTAGCCCAGGTCAAATTCAAAGCCATGGGCCTTGAGCAATTCACCGGCTTGGCGGGCTTGCGCCACGCCCGTGGGGGTCAGGTCGACATCTGCCCAGCCCGTGAAGCGGTTTTCCAAATTCCAAGTGGATTCGCCGTGGCGAATCAAGACGAGCGTGTGCATGCCAGAAAACCTTCATGAAATCCAAATCAAAAAAGGATTCTAGAATGACCCTCTTGTCTGAAACTGGGTGACTGTGTGAATTTTTTACTCGAAAACTGGCTGCTCATTTTTGTAGCCGTCACATCTGGTGTGGCCTTGTTGCTGCCCAATTTGCAAAATCTCGGCGCTCCTAGCCTGTCTCCCACCCAGGCCGTTTTGCTGATGAACCGCGAAAAAGCCCACATCGTTGATGTTCGCAGTCCCGAAGAATTCGCCACGGGCCATCTGATTGGCGCCAAAAACATTCCGATGGACAAGCTGCAGGCCGATCTGGGTAAAAGCATCTCTGACAAAAAACGCCCGCTGATTCTGGTGTGCGCCAGCGGCATTCGTTCACAAAAAGCGGTTGGCGTGGCCAAAGCCCAAGGCTTTGAACAAGCCCACAGCTTGGGCGGGGGATTGAAAATTTGGCAAGATGCCAACCTTCCGCTTGAAAAAGCTTGAATTGAACAAGCTGTAACGCCCAACACCATGCCACCTGTCAAGATGTTCACCACCGCAGTTTGCCCTTATTGCGTTCGGGCCAAACAGCTCTTGAAAGCGCGGGGCGTCGAGCACATTGAAGAGGTCCGCATCGATCAGCTCCCTGAAGAGCGAAGCCGCATGATGGCGCTCACAGGACGGCGCACTGTGCCGCAAATTTTCATTGGCGATCAGCATGTGGGGGGCTGTGATGATTTGATCGCGCTGGATGGTCGAGGCGGCTTGCTGCCCTTGTTGCAAGCAACCTGACATAATTCTCCCCATTCTCAACCTCACCCGCTAACGGCATTCAGGCTTGGCGGGTTTTTTCTTGCAGGAAGCCCCATGGCCGACAACCTCGAACCCGTGTTCCAAATTCAGCGCGTTTACCTCAAAGACATGTCCCTGGAGCAACCCAACTCACCTGGTATTTTGTTGTCACAAGAAACGCCCAGTGTGGACATTCAAATCGGCATCGGCTCGGAGCAAATTGGTGAGCATCTTTATGAAGTGGTGGTCACCGCCACCGTCACCACCAAAATCAAAGAGCAAACCATGTTCTTGGTGGAAGCCAAGCAAGCCGGTATTTTTGAAATTCGCAACATGCCTGATGGCCAGCTCGAACCCATCCAAGGCATTGCCTGCCCCCAAATTGTCTACCCCTATTTGCGCAGCAACGTGGCTGATGTCATCCAACGTGCTGGTTTCCCGCCGGTCCACATGGCCGAAATCAACTTCCAAGCCATGTACGACCAGCAACAGCAAATGAAAGCCGAGCAGCAACTTCAGTGAAGCTGCTCGTCCTTGGTGCTGGCGCTTGGGGAACGGCGCTGGCCGCACAAGCCAGTGCCCGCCATGAAGTCACTTTGTGGGCACGCAACCCCGCCATCATTGAAGACATGCGCGCGCGTGGTGTGAATCAACGCTACTTGCCTGGTCAAACGCTGCCCCCCTCTTTGCATTTGAGCCATGCGCCTTTGGCGGATTTGCTGCCGCACACCGATTTGGTGGTGTTGGCTTCCCCCATGGCGGCCTTGCGCGACATGTTGTTGGCTGCCGCGCCCATGCTGGGTGAGCATCCGCTGGCCTGGTTGTGCAAAGGCTTTGAAGCCGTGTTGCCGTCGATTGCCAACCCCAAAGCCAAACACGGCCTGCTGGCGCACGAGGTGCAAATGCAAGTGGCGCCCACGATGCAAGCCGGGATCTTGAGCGGCCCCAGCTTTGCGCAAGAAGTGGCTGCTGGCCAGCCTGCTGCCTTGGTGGCCGCCAGTGCGCATGCGGCGGTGCGGGATGCGTTGGTGCAGGCCTTTCACGGCGACAACTTGCGCGTGTATGCCAATGAAGACATCGTTGGTGTCGAGGTGGGTGGTGCGGTGAAAAACGTCATGGCCATTGCCACCGGTTTGTGCGATGGCTTGCAACTCGGCTTGAATGCACGCGCGGCGCTCATCACGCGTGGTTTGGCTGAAATGACCCGCTTGGGTGTGGCCATGGGCGCGCGTGCCGACACCTTCATGGGCCTGAGTGGTTTGGGCGATTTGGTGCTCACCGCCACCGGCGACTTGAGCCGCAATCGGCAAGTGGGTTTGGCGCTGGCACAAGGCAAATCCTTGGACCAAGTGTTGCTGTCGTTGGGTCATGTGGCCGAGGGTGTGTACAGCGCCCATACCGTGGCGCAACGCGCTCAGCACTTGGGTGTGGACATGCCGATCGCGCAAGCCGTGGTGTCGGTGTTGCAAGGCCAAACCTCGCCGCAACAAGCGGTGGCCGCCCTCATGGGACGTGGCGCCAAAGGCGAACAGGGCGCTTGAGCAAGCGCCTCAAACTTCCAAGTTGTCAATCAAGCGGGTATGGCCCAACTTGGCCGCGCCCAAGACCACCAAAGGCTCGGTGGTCACTTGGGTAATGGGCGACAAATCTGATTGGCGGCGCACCGTCAGGTAATCGGGCAGCCAGCCTTTGGCGCGCAGGTCTTGCATGGCAGCGGCTTCTGTCGCTGCCACGTCAAATGAAGCGCTTGAAGCTGTTGTGGCCGTGCCCTGCATCGACCCAGCAGCGCGCACCTGCGCCGCCAAGGCTTGCAGCGCCGCCGACAACTGCAGGGCTTGCGCGCGCTCAGGCGCAGACAAATACATGTTGCGCGAGCTCAGCGCCAAGCCCTCGGGCGTGCGGGTGGTGGGCAGGGTGAGAATTTGCAGGGGCAGGGCGAACTGGCGCACCATCTCGCGCAAGATGAGTTGCTGTTGGTAGTCTTTTTGGCCAAACACCGCCACACCTGCGCCGCCGGCAAATACGCAGCTGAACAGCTTCATCACCACGGTGCACACGCCGGTGAAAAAGCCGGGGCGGAATTCGCCTTCCAAGATGTTGGCCAAGGCCGGGTCGGGCAGCACTTTGAAGGTTTGCGGCTGCGGGTACAGCTCGGCTTCGTTGGGGGCGAACAGCACATCGCAGCCCACCGCTTGCAGCCGGGCGCAGTCATCCTCAAAGGTGCGCGGGTAGCTGTCAAAGTCTTCGTGCGGCAAAAACTGCAAGCGGTTGACGAAGATGCTGGAGACCAGCACATCGCCCATCGGTTTGGCGTGGCGCAGCAAGGACAAATGGCCCTCGTGCAAATTGCCCATGGTGGGCACGAAAGCAGGCTTGGAAAACGGAGCCAAATGTTGGCGCAACTCGGCCACAGTGCGGGCAATGAACATGGATTACCAGGCGTGAAGGGTGTTGTCGGGAAAACTGCCGTCTTTGACCGCCGCCACGTAGCGGCTCAGCGCGTCCAACACGCTGTCGGTGCCAGTCATGAAGTTGCGCACAAACTTGGGGTTCTTGCCCAGATTGATGCCCAGCATGTCGTGCAGCACCAGCACTTGACCGGCCGTGCCATTGCCCGCGCCAATGCCAATGGTGTGGCAAGTGCTCAGCGCCTGGGTGAGCTCGGTGGACAAAGCAGCGGGCACCATTTCCAGCACCACCATACTGGCACCGGCTTGTTGCAGGGCCAAAGCATCTTTGTGCAACTGCGCGGCAGCGGCAGGCTCGCGGCCTTGCACCCGGTAGCCGCCCAAGGCATGCACGGTTTGCGGCGTGAGACCCAGATGCGCACACACCGGGATGCCGCGTTGCACCAAGAAATGCACGGTGTCGGGCGTCCAATCGCCGCCTTCAAGTTTGACCATGTGGGCCCCAGCTTGCATCAGCACCATGGCGCTGCGCAGCGCTTGTTCTGGGGACTCGTGGTAGGTGCCAAAGGGCAGGTCGCCAATCACCCAAGCCGTGCCTTGGACGCGGCGCAAACCGCGCACCACACTTTCGGTGTGGTAGCGCATGGTTTCCAAGCTGACACCCGCGGTACTGTGCAAACCTTGGCAAACCATGCCGAGTGAATCGCCTACCAAAATGCATTCCACGCCCGCCGCATCGGCCACAGCCGCAAAGGTGGCATCGTAGGCGGTGATCATGGCGATCTTGTCGCCGCGTGCGCGCATGTCGTTCAAGCGCGGCAGGCTGATGGGTTTGCGTGTCGCCATGTCGGACGCGGGCGGCAAGGTGCCGTAGGGACTGGCAGGGTTGCTCATGCGGGGTCTCCCCTCCATATCAATTGGTGGGTGCATAAGCCAAACGCACATAAATCGGCGCGTAGGCTTCGGCTTGGGTGATATCCACCAGGGTTTCTTTGGCCAGTTCGAGCAAGGCGATGAAGGTGACCAGCATGACCGGGACCCCCAAGCGCGCATCGAACAGGTCTTGAAATTCAACAAAGCGTTGGTTTTGTAATTTTTTCAGCACGATGCTCATGTGTTCGCGCACCGACAGTTCTTGCCGGCTGATTTTGTGGTGCTCCACCAGCTTGGCGCGGCGCAAGATGTCGGCCCAGGCTTGCTGCAAATCGGGCACATCCACATGGGGAAAACGCGGTTGGATGGACTGCTCGATGTAGACCTGCGCGCGTAAAAAATCGCGACCTTGTTGCGGTGCTTCGTTCAAGCGGGCTGCGGCCAATTTCAGTTGTTCGTACTCCAACAAACGGCGCACCAGCTCGGCACGTGGGTCTTCAGCTTCCACGCCTTCGGCCACTTTTTTCGGCGGCAACAGCATGCGCGATTTGATTTCAATCAACATGGCGGCCATGAGCAAATACTCGGCGGCCAACTCGAGGTTGGTTTTTCTGATTTCCTCGACATAGCTCAGGTACTGGCGGGTCAGGCCCGCCATCGGAATGTCGAGGATGTTGAAGTTTTGCTTGCGGATCAGGTAGAGCAGCAGGTCGAGCGGGCCTTCAAAGGCTTCTAGAAAAATTTGCAGCGCATCCGGCGGGATGTACAAATCTTGCGGCATGGCGAACAGGGGCTCGCCATACAGACGGGCCACGGCCACGTGGTCGATGACCGAGGGCATGTGGGGCAAATCGGCGCTGGGACCTTGCCAATTCGCCTCGGGGGTGGTGTTCACTTGCTGCCCGTGCTGAGGTAGACGTAGGGCTTTTGCGGCACCCGGGCGGCTTTGAAGTCCGCCTGGTTTTGGCGGTCGATGGTCTTGTCCCACAGCAGGCATC
>JBIIPF010000057.1:0-8959 GCA_044342755.1 Limnohabitans sp.
GCCATCATCAACGCGAAACCAAAGTCGGCTGTGGTTTCAGTCAACACATCGGGGGCATTCGTGGCCACCACTTTGTGGCGGGTCATGGCGGGCACATCGAAGTTGTTGTAGCCCACGCTCAGGTTGGCGCAAATGCGCAGTTTGGGGCACGCACTCAGAACCTGTTCGCTCACCGGTTCGATGCCCATGGTAAGCGCACCGTCTTGTTGGCTCAGCAGCGCGATCCACTCGTCCAAGGCGTAATGTTTGTCTTCTTGGTTGTGGGTGATGTTGAAGTGCGGGGCCAAGTGGTCCAGTGCTTCGGGGTAGATATGGCGGGTGACGATGATGCGGGGTTTGGACATGCTGATCAATGCGTCAAATTGAATTGGATGATGTAAGCCAAGGCGCCCGCAAAATACCCTGCCAAGGCCAGTCCGCTGATGCGCTTCACATACCAAAAGAAATTGATTTTTTCCAAGCCCATGGCAGCCACACCCGCTGCCGAGCCAATGATCAGCACCGAGCCACCTGTGCCAGCGCAAAAGGCAATGAACTCCCACAAGAAACTGTCAGGCGGATGATCAGTCAGGTTGTACATGGCCATGCTGGCAGCGACCAAGGGCACGTTGTCCACCACGGCGCTGGCCAAACCAATCATCAACACAATGACGTCCATCCGGCCAACCGTGTCGTTCAACCAATGCGCCAAATTACCCAACAAATGTGCGTGCTCAAGAACCGCTACGGCCAACAAAATACCCATGAAAAACGTGAGTGAGCCCATGTCAATTCGCGACAAAGAGTTCACCAAGGTCAAATGTGCTTGGTCTTCATGGGCTTTGCTGTGATGCATCACATCGCTGATCAACCACAGCAATCCCAAGCCCAACAGCATGCCCATGAACGGGGGCAAGCCAGTGAGGGTTTTGAACACGGGCACGGCAATCAAAATACCCAAGCCCAACCAAAACATGAATGAACCATCGCTTGGCTTTTCCAGGGCGTCATTGGGGTCGGCGTCTGGGGCTTGAACAGCGCGTCCACGCAACATCCATGCGGTGATTGCCAATGGAATCAGCGCTGCCAACAACGACGGGATGATCAGGGTCTTCATGATCGCAAGAGCCGTGACTTGACCGCCGATCCAAAGCATGGTGGTTGTGACGTCGCCCAGCGGTGACCACGCGCCGCCCGCATTGGCCGCAATGACGATCATGCCGGCAAAGAACAAGCGGTCTTCACGATCGCGCAAAAGCTTTTTCATCAGTGAGACCATCACGATGGCGGTGGTCAGGTTGTCCAAAATCGCACTCAAGAAAAAAGTCACGACGCCTACCAACCACATCAGCGTTGACAGTTTTTGTGTGCGAATGCGTCGGGTGATGACGTCAAAGCCATGATGGGCGTCGACCACTTCCACAATCGTCATGGCCCCCATCAAGAAAAATACAATTTGTGCCGTGGTGATGAGCGATTCATTCAGGTGCTCAACCAGCAATCGGCTGTCACCCAGTTGAAAGGCATAAAGCGTCCACAGCACACCTGCGCCCAACAAAGCTGGAGCAGATTTGTTGATATTCAACTGATGTTCGAGGGAAATGGCCATATAAGCCATGACAAAAACCAGCACATACACCATTTCCATTTCAATTCCTTCAGGGTTGGGCAATTTCAAATACTTGCCTGAGGTAAGCAAGGTAATTGACGTCTTCACACATGTTTTTCGAGGGCGTATCCGACAACTTGGCCACGGGTTGGCCATTGCATTCAACCATCTTGATGACGATTTGCAGCGGCTCGTAGCCCAAGTCGTTGGTCAGGTTGGTGCCAATACCAAAGGCGAGTTGGCAACGTCCGGCAAAACGTTGAAAAAGATCGATGGTGCTGGGCACGGTCAGGCCGTCACTGAAAATCAATGTTTTGGTAAGCGGGTCCACGCGGTTGTTTTTGTAATGCTCAATCATGCGCTCGCCCCAAGTGAACGGGTCACCGCTGTCGTGGCGGGCACCATCAAACAGCTTGCAAAAATACATGTCGAAGTCGCGCAAAAACGGCTCGATGCCGTACACATCGCTCAAGGCGATCCCTAAGTCCCCACGGTATTCACGCGCCCATGTTTCAAAGCCATACACCTGGCTGTCGCGCAAACGCGGCCCCAAGGCTTGGCAGGCTTGCAAGTACTCATGCGCCATGGTGCCCAAGGGCGTGACACCCAAACTGCTGGCAAACAACACATTGCTGGTGCCGGTAAACCGCCCTTGCGGCAAGGTGCCCAGGCCTTGCAGCAAGGTGGTCAGCACCTCGTGGTGCCAAGCTTTGGAAAAGCGACGGCGTGTGCCGTAGTCGGCAATCTTCAAATCTTTTAAACCCGCGTCATTGAGTTGCAGAATTTTTTCGGTCAAGCGGCGACGACCTTCTTTGAAATCAGGTGCGGGCTGGGTATTGCGAAAGTAAACCTCGTTGACGATGGCCAGCACCGGAATTTCAAACAGGATGGTGTGAAGCCACGGCCCCTTGATGTGAATGTCAATTTCACCACTGGGCTTGGCATCGATGGTGATGTATTTTTCGTTCAGCTTGAACAGGCCTAAAAAGTCGACGAAGTCGCTTTTGATGAAGCGCATGCCGCGCATGTAGGCCAACTCGTCTTCGTTGAATTGGAGTTGGCAAAGCGCTTTGATTTCCGCCCTGATTTCATCAACGTAAGGTGCCAGTTGCACACCCGGGTTGCGGCATTTGAACTTGTAGGCCACTTGCGCACCCGGAAACTGGTGCAACACCGCCTGCATCATGGTGAATTTGTACAGGTCCGTGTCAAGCAAGCTGGTGATGATCATGTTCAGCCCAGCCAGTGGGTGAAGGACGCCACGGTTTCACGTGGTGTGCGAAAGGTGTTGACGATGTCTTGGTCGTCCGCGAAGCCCAGCGCCATGCCGCACACCAGCATTTCATCTGGGCCCGCACCGATGTGCGGCAGGATGATGGTGGCAAAGCCATTCCATGCCGCTTGCGGACAGGTGTGCAAACCATGGGCACGTGCAGCCAACATGACGCTTTGCAAAAACATACCGTAGTCCACCAAGGAGCCGCGTCCCATCACTTTGTCGAGGGTGAACATCAAGCCCACCGGTGCATCGAAGAATTTGTAATTGCGTTGGTGCTGCGCGTGCATTTTGTCTTTGTCGGCCTTGCCAATGCCCAGCAAGCCATACAAGCTCCAACCGTTTTCGCGGCGGCGGTCGATGTAGGGGCTGACCCATTTTTCGGGGTAGTAGTCGTAGGCCTCGCGGTAGTCGGCGGCTTTCTCGGGATGCGCGCGAATCTCGTCATGCGCGGCACACACTTTGGCTACCAAGCTGTTGCGGCTTTCGCCTTGCAACACATACACCTTCCACGGTTGCGTGTTGGTGCCCGAAGGCGCACGTGACGCCATGTGCAAGATGTCGGTGATGGTCTCTTTGGACACCGCTTGCTGGGTGAAGGCGCGCGCCGACATGCGGCTGTCCAAGGCTTGTTGAATCGTCACCGAGGTGCTCATGTCAATCTTTCTAAAACGGTTGTCAAAGGGGTGGGCAAGGCGCTCACGGGGCGGCGACTCTCGCGGTTCACGTAAACATGAACAAAGTGGCCGTGCGCGGCGGTCAGGTCCGCGCCTTGCGCAAACAAACCCACTTCATAGCGCACGCTGCTGTTACCCAAATGCGCCACACGAATACCCGCGTCCACGTTTTGCGGAAACGCCAAGGACGAGAAATAGTGGCAGTGGGTTTCCACCACCAAACCGATGGTGTCACCTTGGTGGATGTCCAACACGCCTTGCTCAATCAGGTGCGCGTTCACCGCAGTGTCAAACCACTGGTAGTAGACGACATTGTTCACATGGCCATAGGCATCGTTGTCCGCCCAGCGGGTGGTGATCGGGCGAAAGACGCGGAAGTGGGAACGCGGCAGCGCTTGGGCGCGGGGGGAAGCTGAAGTCATGGCGGGTCATTTTGCCAGTCTTGCCAAGACGCTTGCGCCAGCGCGAAGGTCGCGATTTGCACCTGCACCGTGTCGGCCATCTCGCGGCCATAGCCCCCCGCCATCGCCATCGCCAGTGGCAAGCGTTTGTCACGCGCCCAGCGCAATACGGTTTGATCCCGCGCTTGCAAACCGGCGAAGCTCAGCTTCAAGCGGCCCAAGCGGTCGTTCTCGTGCGGGTCCGCGCCTGCGAGGTAGAACACCAAGTCCGGCGCGAAACGGCCCTCTAGTGTTTGCAAGGCTTGGTGCAAGGCGTCCAAGTACGGCGCGTCGGTGCAACCGTCGGGCAGCTCCACATCCAGGTCGCTGGCGGCTTTGCGAAATGGGAAGTTTTTTTCGCCGTGAATCGATAGCGTGAAAACGCTGTCGTCCTTGGCGAAGATGTCAGCCGTGCCGTTGCCTTGGTGGACATCCAGGTCAATCACCGCCACCTGCATGGGGCGCAGATGCCGCCGCGCCCACTCGGCTTGCATCAACCGCGCCGCCACCGCCACGTCGTTGAACACACAAAAACCACCGCCTTTGTCGGCGTAGGCGTGGTGCGTGCCGCCCGCCAAATTCGCTGACACGCCTTGCGCCATGGCGGTGCGGGCCGCGCTGATCGTCGCGCCTACGGAGCGGCGCGCCCGCTCGACCATGCCCTCGGACCAGGGGAAACCGATTTCGCGCTGCTGCGCTGGGCTGAGCGTGCCCTGAGTGACGGCGTCTATGTAGATGGGGCTGTGGGCCAGGGCCAATTCGCCATCTTTGGCTGGTTCTGCCAGATTGAGTGTCAGATTTGGCAATTCAGCCGCCAAGCGCGCGCGCAGCAGCTCGTACTTGCCCATTGGAAAGCGGTGGCCGTCGGGCAGTTTTTGAATGTGGGTGGCGGCGTAGTAGATGTGCACCCATGGATTGTCGGGCTTGGCCTTCCTGCCGAGCTATTTGGGGTCAGATTTCAATTGTTTCACCCCAATTTCCGTGCCCTCGCCGAATTAGGCAGCCGACTCTAAACATGTTGCACTGCAACAAAAAAGCTTGCCAGCCCTAGGATAAACCCTATACTTCACTCCATGCTGCGCCGCAACATGATTCCAGCGCAGCTCCAATCTGAAACCGAATTAACCTAAAGGAACCCTGACCATGATGACCCCAGAACAAATGATCGCCGCTCAAAAAGCCAATGTTGAAAGCCTGTTCGGTCTGACCGAAAAAGCTTTTGCTGGCGTTGAAAAGCTGGTTGACTTGAACATGACCGCCGCCAAAGCCGCCCTGCAAGACAACCTGCACCAAACCCAAGCCTTCTTCAACGTGAAAGACATCCAAGAATTGATGGCTTTGCAAGCAGGTTACCTGCAACCCATGGCCGAAAAGGCCGCTGCCTTCAACCGTCACGTGTATGAAATCGCTTCCTCCACCGGCAGCGAATTCACCAAAGCTGTTGAAGCCAAAGCCGCTGAAGCACAAAAAGCAGTTGCCGGCATGGTCGACTCCGCCGCCAAGAACGCCCCCGCCGGTTCCGAAACCGCTGTGGCCATGATCAAAAGCGCAGTGGCTGCCAGCCACACCGCCATGGAAAGCGTCCAAAAAGCTGTGAAACAAGCCACTGAAGCTGCTGAAGCCAACATGCACGCCATGGCCAGCAATGTGACGGCCACAGCCACAACCACCAAGCCTGCTGCTCGCAAGCGTTAATTCAAACTTCGGTTTGGACCCAGAAAAACCCGCTTCGGCGGGTTTTTTCATGGGCGCTCGGTGGGCGCCTGACAGGCCCTCAAGCCTGCAACGCCCTGTCACAAGCCTTTCATGGTGCCAACGCGGCCCTCACTTGCGGCAAGGCCAGTTTCATGGCGGCGCGTCCAGCCTCGATGCTTTTCTTGCGCGCCGAAAACTCGGCGCTGCCGACATCAGGCAACAGCGGGCGCACCACCACGTCGGCTTGGATCAACTCGAGCTGGCTGATGCTCTTGCCCATGATGCTGAAGGTTTGCATCAGCACCTTGAAGATGTCGCTGGTTTTGGCGTCTTCCGGACGGCTGGAAATATCCACGGCGATGATGAATTCCGCGCCCATCTGTTTGGCGTAACGCACCGGCACTGGCGACACCAGCCCGCCATCCACATAGTCTTTGCCGCCAATGCGCACAGGCTCGAACACCGAGGGCACGGCGCTGGAAGCGCGCACGGCCGTGGCCACATCGCCGCGCCTGAACAAAATACCGTCGCCGGTTTGCAAATCGGTGGCCACAATGCCCAACGGCACTTTCATGTCTTCAATCTTCAAGCCATTGAGCTGGCTGTTGACATACTTGCCCAGTGCTTCGCCGCGCAACACGCCACGGTTGGTGAAGGGCAGGGTCCAGTCGGTGAGTTGAGATTCATCCATGGCTTCGGCCAACCAAGTGAGTTGTGCGCCGGTTTTGCCGCTGGCGTAGAAAGCCGCCACCAAACTGCCGGCCGAGGTGCCCACCACCAAACTGGGTTTGATGCCCTCTTCTTCCAGCACCTGCAACACACCGATGTGCGCAAAGCCTCGCGCCGCGCCACCGCCCAAGGCCAAGCCCACTTTGGGTATTTTTTTCGGTACGGGTGCTTGGGTGACAGGCTCGGGTGGTTTGACGGGTGCGGGCGGCGTGGCACACGCGGCCAAAAGTAGCAACAGCGCAGCCAGCCCGAATCTGGCCGCATGGGTTTGGAGTGCTTGTGAATGGATCATGGTCAGATTGTCGCAGTCTGTCACTGCCATAATTGTTGCGTTGGGCTTGGCCATTTGAAGCCCACTCTTACCTGAAAGGCACTCATGCACATCAAAAACAATGTATTCATCGTCACCGGCGGGGCGTCCGGTTTGGGCGAAGGCACCGCCCGCATGCTCGCGCAGCAGGGCGGCAAGGTCGTCATCGCCGACATGCAAGATGAAAAAGGGCAGGCCATTGCGGCAGAAATCGGCGGTGCGTTCATGCACTGCGACGTCTCCAATGAAGAACACGCCGCCGCTGTTGTGGCCAAAGCCCAGTCCTTGGGCAAATTGTCCGGCTTGGTCAACTGCGCGGGCATCGCCACCGCCGAGCGCACCGTGGGCAAAACCGGCCCGCATTTGTTGGCTGGCTTTCAGCGCACCATCAACATCAACTTGGTCGGCAGCTTCAACATGATCCGTTTGAGCGCCCAGGCCATGAGCACCAACGCGCCTGAAGAAACCGGCGAGCGCGGTGTCTTGATTTCCACCGCATCGGTGGCCGCCTATGACGGTCAAATCGGTCAAGCCGCTTACTCGGCATCCAAAGGCGGCATCGTTGGCATGACCTTGCCCATCGCGCGTGACTTGTCCAAATTGGGCATCCGCAACATGACCATCGCCCCTGGTATTTTTGGCACCCCCATGATGTTCTCCATGCCCAAAGATGTGCAAGACGCATTGGCCGCTGGTGTGCCCTTCCCATCGCGCTTGGGCACCCCACTCGATTACGCCAAATTGGTGATGCACATCCTCGACAACGACATGCTCAACGGTGAAGTGATTCGCCTTGACGGTGCCATCCGTTTACCACCCAAATAATTCAACAAGGCTCAAATGACAAACATACCTCTTTTGAACGCCATGGCCAAGTCCATGCGCATCGGCAGCACCGCCTTGGTGCTGGGCAGCTTGATGATCACCAGCACCGCCGTGTTGGCCGACACCAAAAAACGCGCAGACACACCAGAGGCTGGCTCCGGCTACAAAGCCAAAGCCGCCAAAACACTGAAAACCCGGGGCGTGTCCTCGGCCAACCCTTTGGCCAGCGAAGCCGGTCATGCGATCTTGAAAGCCGGTGGCTCAGCAGTTGATGCAGCGATTGCCGTTCAAATGGTGTTGAATTTG
This sequence comes from Limnohabitans sp., assembly GCA_044342755.1. Taxonomy (GTDB): domain Bacteria; phylum Pseudomonadota; class Gammaproteobacteria; order Burkholderiales; family Burkholderiaceae_C; genus Limnohabitans. The sequence continues at coordinate 7,847 of JBIIPF010000057.1, forward strand.
GTAGAGCCGCAATCCAGCGGCATCGGCGGCGGCGCCTTCATGCTTCACCATGATGGTCAAAAACTGCAGATGTTCGATGGCCGCGAAGCTGCGCCGCACCTCAGCCACGAAGAACTGTTTGTCTACAACCATGGCGAACTGATGGCCTTCGAAGAAGCCATGGTCGGTGGTCGTGCCGTGGGCGTGCCCGGCACCTTGCGCATGTTGGAACAAGCGCACCGCCAACACGGCAAACTGCCATGGGCGCAGCTGTTTCAACCTGCCATCAAACTGTCGGAAAACGGTTTCAGGATCAGCCCGCGTTTGCATGCCATGCTGCTGGCAGATCGCCCCTTGCGCAAAGACTTGAACGCATCGGCTTTTTTCTACAGACCCAATGGCCAACCCCTGCCGGTCGGCCATGTGTTGAAGAATCCCGGATTGGCGCAAGTGCTCAAACTCATTGCCAAAGACGGCGCCGATGCATTCCATCAAGGTCCCTTGGCACAAACCATCATCAACAAAGTCCAGCAACACTCCTACAACCCTGGCGTGATGACCATGCGGGACATGACCAATTACCGACCAATCCAGCGTGAAGCCTTGTGTTTTTCGCATGCTGCCAGCACTGGCCCCGTGCAAATTTGTGGCGCGGGTGCGCCCAGCTCGGGCTTGATCGCCACGGGGCAAATTTTGGGCATCTTGTCCAACACCCCCGCGTCAAAAGATGCGCCATCTGCTTGGGCTGACCGCAACACCGTGGTTCCCAGCTTGAACTGGCTGCACCACTACAACGAAGCGGCTCGTTTGGCCTTCGCCGATCGCGCCTTGTATGTGGCTGATCCCGACTTCACCAAAGCGCCTGGAGGCGATTGGAACAAGATGCTGGCCCCCGCTTATTTGCAGCAGCGTGCCAGCTTGGTGCAAAACCAGCGCATGGGCAACGCCACCGCCGGTCAACCGGGTGGTGCACCCATGGTTCTTGCGCCCATGGCCGATCAAACCGAGTACGGTACCAGCCACATCAGCATTGTGGATGGCATGGGCAACAGCGTGTCCATGACCACCAGCATCGAGAGCGCTTTTGGCTCACGTGTCATGGTGAACATGGGTCAACGTGGGGGGTTTTTGCTG
>JBIIPF010000058.1:0-8928 GCA_044342755.1 Limnohabitans sp.
GGTTTTCATTTTCTTCATGGCCGCCACTTCAATTTGACGGATGCGCTCGGCACTCACGCCGTATTCCGCGGCCAAATCGTGCAACGTCATGCCACCCGAGTTGTCATCATTCACCTTGAGCCAGCGCTCTTCGACGATGCGACGGCTGCGAGCGTCCAACACCTCTAATGCTTGGCTGATGCCATCGCTGGACATCAGGTCCCGTTGATGCGCTTCGATCATGGCCGTGGGTTCGTGCTGCACATCGGCCAAATAAGCAATCGGGCCAAACGCGTCTTCACCGTCGTCGCTGGGGCTGGGGTCGAGCAACACATCGCCACCGGCCATGCGCGCTTCCATCTCAATCACCTCTTCGCGTTTCACGTTGAGCTCTTTGGCCACACTGTCGATTTGCGCGTCACTCAAGGTATCGCGCGTCATGGTGTTGCGGTCTTCACCGGCGTCGGCTCGGAAGCCTTGCTTCTTCGAACGCAGGTTGAAAAACAATTTGCGCTGCGCTTTGGTGGTGGCCAGTTTGACCATGCGCCAGTTTTTGATGATGTACTCGTGAATCTCGGCCTTGATCCAGTGCATGGCGTAGCTCACCAAGCGCACACCGTGCGCTGGGTCGAAGCGTTTCACCGCTTTCATCAGGCCGACATTGCCTTCTTGAATCAGGTCGGCGTGGGGCAGGCCATAACCGGCGTATTGGCGCGAAATAGACACCACCAAGCGCAGGTGCGACAAAATCAATTTGCCAGCAGCGTCTAAGTCGTTGTTTTCTTTGAGCTTTTTGGCAAATTCTTGTTCTTGCTCCAGGGTCAGCATGGGCAAGCGGTTCACCGCCGAAATATAGGCGTCCAGGTTACCCAAGGGGGGCAACAGAGCCCAGGGATTGGCCGCAACCGGCGTCGCGGCGGGGGTGGTCAGCATCAACGTCGTCATCAATGGCTCCTGTCCAAATCAGTCATCACCCTGATATTAGCACTCTCTGCAATGGAGTGCCAAAGAGGGCTTGAATGCACACTTTGATATTCAATTTGACAAGGCCACGGTATTGGCTTGGCCCGACCCACATGCCAAACCTGCGCAACGATGTTCGAGCCTTCTTCGCACACGGCGATGCCTGACACGTCGCCTGCGGGCTCATCGGCGCGGATGCGCGTCACGGGTGCCATGACCACGCGGTTGGCCAATTTACCAAGTGAGGTTGAAACGAAGCAGCAGGGGGCGCAGCACAAAGAGCGGCCCCACCCACAGGTATTGAACGTCTTCAAAGAAGGAAGGTTTTTTGCCTTCCAATTTGTGGCCGATGAATTGCAGCACCCAAGCGCCCATAAAAACCAGCACGCAAATAACCAATCTATGCTCGCCCATGGCATTCACCAGCACCAGCATGATCAGCGTCCAAACCGCCATGACCATTGAGAACACCAAGGACAAGCGCAAGTAATAAAACATGCTGGCCGTTAAAAACACATAGGCCACAGCAGGGTGAATCTCGAACATCAATCCGATGAGGGTGAGCATGATGAGGGGGATGGCCACGAAATGAATGCGCTCGTTGACAGGGTGCTGGTGGCTTTCGCCGTAATGCGCCAACAACTGGTCGATGCGTCGAGTGTTTTCCTCAGGTGGCAGGCTGTTCATACAAAACCTTTCTGGATCAGGAGATCAGGGCTTGGGCAAACTCATCGGCGCTGAAGGCCTGCAGGTCTTGCAGTTGCTCGCCGATGCCAATGAAATAAACAGACAGCGGTTTGTCGTTGGTGCGTTGCGCCGCCCACAGCGCGATGGCTGCCAGCACACCACCTTTGGCGGTGCCGTCGAGTTTGGTGACGATCAGGCCGCTCAGGCCCAAGGTGTCGTCAAAGGCTTTCACCTGCGCCAAGGCGTTTTGGCCGGTGTTGCCGTCAATCACCAGCAGCACTTCGTGCGGGGCGGTTTCATCAGCCTTTTGCAGCACACGTTTGATTTTTTTCAGCTCTTCCATCAGGTGCGCCTGGGTGGGCAAACGACCTGCGGTGTCCACCAACACCACATCGCGGCCACGCGCGCGGCCTGCTGTGACCGCGTCAAAACTCACGGCCGCTGGGTCGCCGTTGTCTTGGCTGATGATGTCCACCTGATTGCGATCGGCCCAGACCAGCAACTGTTCTTTGGCCGCTGCGCGAAACGTGTCCGCAGCAGCCAACAACACACTGGCACCAGCATCGTTCAAATGCCTGGTGAGCTTGCCAATCGAGGTGGTTTTGCCAGCGCCATTCACACCGGCCACCATGATGACGGTGGGCTTGTGCTGGTCCAGGCGCAGTTCCCCTTCCAGCGGGCGCAGCACATCGCCCAGCACCTGCACCAACAAGGCTTTCACATCAGCAGGGTCTTTGCTGCCAGCTGCTTTCACTTTTTGTTTTAAAGCTTGCAGCACATGCTGGGTGGCGGCCATACCAGCGTCGGACATCAGCAAGGCCGATTCGAGTTCTTCATAAAGTGCGTCGTCAATCACCTTGCCGCCGAACACCGCGGCGATGCTGCTGCCGGTGCGCTGCAAGCCACTGCGCAAGCGGCCCAGCCAAGCTTGACTGGCCACTTGGGCGGCTTGGCTGCTGGGAGCCGGGGAGGGCGCAGGGGTTTTTCGCTTGAACAGACTGAACATGAGGCGGGAGGTTCCTAGAATGCAGTCAGCTTGCAAGATCGCAAGCCTCTGAACAAGTCATTCTATGAAACCCCATTTTTCGTTTGTGCTGCGCTCCTTTTTCAGCGGCGTTTTGTTGATTGGCACAGTGCTGCAGGCCCCCGCGGCTTTAGCGCAAAGCTTGCAAGAATTCACCTTGGCCAATGGCATGCGCGTTATCGTCAAAGCCGATCCCAAAGCCCCCACGGCTGTGCACATGGTTTGGTTGCGCGTGGGTTCCATGGACGAGGTGGACGGTGTCTCGGGTGTGGCCCATGTGCTGGAACACATGCTGTTCAAAGGCTCGCCGACGGTCAAGCCGGGTGAGTTTTCACGCCGTGTGGCTGCCATGGGTGGCCGCGAAAACGCCTTCACCAACCGGGACTACACCGGCTATTTCCAACAAATTCCAGCCAACCGCTTGCCCGATGTGATGCGCTTGGAAGCCGATCGGTTTGTCAACAACCAATGGCCGGATGACGAATTCACGCGTGAACTCGAAGTGGTGAAAGAAGAACGCCGCATGCGCACCGATGACGTTCCCCGCATGCAGCTTTACGAACAACTCAACGCCACACAGTTCACCACCTCGCCTTACCGCCGCCCGGTGGTGGGCTGGATGAACGACTTGGACGCCATGAAGCCGCAAGACGCGCGGGACTTTTACAAGCGCTGGTATGTGCCCGCCAATGCCGCTGTGGTCATTGTTGGGGACGTGAATCTGGCCCAAGTGAAGAAATGGGCCGAAGAGATTTATGGCCGGATTCCAGCGGGCAAAGTGCCCGACCGCAAACCACGCCTCGAGCCCGAGCAAACCGGCATGCGTCGCGTCCAGGTGAAGGCGCCTGCCGAACAAGCCTATGTGGTGCTGTCTTGGAAAGTACCGGGCTTCAAAGCCTTTGACAATGAACCAAGCACGCAAGACGCCTTGGCCCTGACCATGTTGTCCGCGGTGCTGGATGGTTATGCAGGGGCGCGGCTTGACCGAGCCTTGGCGCAAGGCGACGACCGCATCGCTGACAGCGTGGGAGCCTCCAATGGCTTGACCGGTCGTGGGCCGCAAACCTTCAGCTTGGAAGGCATCCCTGCCAAAGGCAAAACTACCGAGCAACTGGAAGCTGCTTTGCGTGCCCAAGTGGCCCGCATCGCCAAAGAGGGCGTGAACGAGGCCGAGATGCGCCGCGTCAGGGCGCAGTGGTTGGCTTCCAACATTTACCAGCGTGATTCGCTGTTCAACCAAGCGCGTGAAATCGGCACTTATTGGGTAGAAGGCTTGCCCCCTGACACTTCCGAACGTTTGATTGAGCGCTTGGCAGCCGTCACGCCCGAGCAAATTCAGAAAGTGGCGCAAACTTATTTCGGCGATGACAACCTGACGGTGGCCACCTTGCTGCCGCAGTCTGGGCCTCGAGCGGGGTTTCGCAAACCGCCGCCTGGTGCGCGGCATGGTGGGGAGGGCGCACGATGAAACGCTTTTTATTCGTTCTCAGCATGGCGTGGTTGCACGGTACCGCCAGCGCGGGCATCCCCATCCAACATTGGACCTTGGACAACGGTGCCAAGGTGTATTTGGTGGAAGTGCCAGGACTGCCCATGGTCGACATGCAAGTCGAGTTTGATGCGGGCAGCCGTCGTGATGGCGGCTTCAATGGTTTGTCGAGTGCCACCGCCAGCATGATGGCCAAAGGCGTGAAAGCCGTCGGCGCGCAAGCAGCGATGGACGAGAACGCCTTGGGCGAAGCCTGGGCCGATCTGGGTGCCCAGGTGAATGCGTCATCCTCCAGTGACCGCATGAGCTTGTCCTTGCGCAGCCTGACCCGCCCCGAGTTGTTGGACGCAGCAGTGGCCTTGGCGGCGCGTCAAATGGCGCACCCCAGCTTTCCCAATGCCATTTGGCAAAACGAGCGTGAACGCTGGGTGGCCAGCATCAAGGAGGCCAACACCAAACCAGCCACCCTGGCCAACCGTGCTTACAACAAAGCCTTGTTCGGCGACCACCCCTATGGCGCAGAAGTCGACGAAGCCAGTTTGCGCCGCATCGACACCGCGCTGATGGCGAAGTTTCATGCCGACCATTTCAAACCCTGCCTGGCCAAGGTCAGCGTTGTGGGTGCGCTCAACCGCGCACAAGCGCAAGAAAGAGTAAAGCAGCTTTTGCAGCATTTGCCATTGGAAGCCTCTTGCCCCGTGTTGCCGAGCTTGCCGGAAGTTCAGCCCTTGAAGCAGGCACAAACCTTGAAAGTGCCATTTGAATCTGCGCAAGCCCATGTGTTCATTGGGCAGCCCGGCATTGCGCGTGAGCACCCTGACTTTTTAGCGCTCACGGTGGGCAACTATGTGTTGGGTGGCGGCGGCTTTGTGTCACGCCTCACCGAGCAAGTGCGTGAAAAGCGCGGCCTGAGTTACAGCGTCTACAGCTATTTCGGTGCTTGGCAACAAGCGGGCCCGTTCACCGTGGGCTTGCAAACCCGCCCCGATCAGGCTCAGCAAGCGGTGCAAGTGGCCACCGACGTCGTGGCCGAGTTTGTGAAAAGCGGCCCCAGCAACAAAGAGTTGAAAGCCGCCAAAGACTTCCTGATTGGTGGCTTCGCGCTGCGCTTGGACAGCAACCGCAAGCTGATGGACAACCTGAGCAACATCGCTTGGTACAACCTGCCGTTGGACTACTTGGACACCTGGACCGCTCAAGTGGACAAGCTCAGCACCAAAGACATTCAGCAAGCCTTTGCCCGCAACCTGCAACCCGAGCGCATGGTCACCGTCATCTTGGGTGCGCAGCCTTGACCAAGGGTGAGGTCCGCATCATTGGCGGCCAATGGAAGCGCAGCAAACTACCGCTGGCCAAGGTCGAGAACCTGCGGCCCACCCCGGACCGGGTGCGCGAAACTTTGTTCAATTGGCTGGGCCAAGACCTCTCTGGTTGGCACTGCGCCGATGTGTTTGCGGGCACGGGTGCTTTGGGTTTTGAAGCTGCGTCACGCGGTGCGGCCGCTGTGGTTTTGTGCGAATCCAACAGCGCTTGCGTGGAAGCCATGAGCAAAAGCCAAGCCAAACTCGGGGCCACACAAATGCGCATTCAGCGTGGTGACGGTTTGGCCATGCTGCGTCAATCGGCGCCCAACAGCCTCGACCTGATATTGCTGGATCCACCCTACGATTTTCCGCTGTACGACAAGATGCTGGCCGCTGCCCAAGCCTGCATCAAACCCAGCGGTTGGGTGTATTTGGAAGCTGGCAAAGCTTGGACTGAAGCCGAGCTGCAGGCGCAGGGCTGGGTCCTGAAACGTCATTTGAAGGCTGGTGCGGTGCATGCCCACTTGCTGCAGAGGGCGGCATAATGCCCCGCACCCCCTTGCACAAGGACTGCCCATGAGTTCTCCCGTGATTGCGCTGTACCCCGGCACCTTCGACCCCATCACCTTGGGGCACGAGGACATCGTGCGCCGCGCCGCCGCCATGTTTGACGAAGTGGTGATTGCCGTGGCGCGCGCCCACCACAAAAAAACCATGTTCACCTTGGAGCAGCGTGTGGACATGACCCGCCAAGCCTTGGCCGATTGCCCCAATGTGCGCGTGGCAACCTTTGAAGGTTTGGTGATCGAGTTTGCCCAAGCTATTGGGGCGCGCACCATGGTGCGCGGTATCCGCTCCATGACCGACTTTGACTACGAGTTTCAGCTGGCTGGCATGAACCGCCGACTGGCCCCCGACATTGACTCGGTGTTTTTAAACACCTTGGATGTGCACCAGTGCATCTCCAGCACCTTGGTGCGCGAGATTGCCACGCTGGGCGGTGATGTGGCGCAATTTGTCTCGCCTGCGGTCTTCACATTCATGCAAGCCCACATGGGTGCGCGAAGTTAAGGTGTCCCCATGGCTTTGATGATCACGGATGAGTGCATCAACTGCGATGTGTGCGAGCCCGAATGCCCCAACGATGCCATTTACATGGGCGTGAAGATTTACGAGATAGACCCGAAAAAATGCACTGAATGTGTGGGCCACCACGAAGAACCGCAGTGCGTGCAGGTATGCCCGGTGGCTTGCATCCCCTTGAACCCCCAGCATGTTGAAAGCCAAGACACGTTGTGGGCCAAATACCGCCGGTTGCAAGCCGAGGCCGGGCGTCATCTATCGAGCTGAATCAGCTCAGTTCTGAGGGCACCTCTTTGGCCAAAAAATCATAGACCGAACGAATCAGGCCATTGTTCTTGATCTCTCGATGGACAGTGAGCCAAATCGGCAGGACCGGGAGTTTGAGTTGAGGCAATACAACTTGTATGTCCTGTTCGGTCGCTGCCACGTAGTCAGCAGTGAATCCAATGCCTAAACCTGCTTTGATAGCTGCCCACTGCGCCATGTGGTCATCGCTGCGAAAACCCATTTGGAGTTTGCGAGCATCAAACCCCAATGACTTGGCGTGATTTTCAATGTCCAGGTTGGTATCCGACCCAATCAATCGATGGTCTGGCAAGTCTTCAATGGACAAGGGTTGTCCATTTTTTTTCACATACCTGGCGTGTGCGCAAGCCACCACTTGCACTTGTGCAATTTTTTTGGTGATGAGCGAATCTTGGTTGGGTCGAACCATGCGCAAAGCAATATCCGCTTCTCGTCGCAACAGGTTGCTGACATTGTTGCTCGACACAACATCCACATGAATGTCGGGATACAAGGTTTGCATTCGTTTCAATATCGGGGGGAGCAAGATGCAGGCAACGGTTTGGCTGGCGGAGATCCGAACACGACCTTTCAGATCTTGTTTTTTGCTTTTGACCAATCTGAACAGTGAAGACGCTTGCGTGTCCATTTCGCGAACAAATACGGCTATTTGATGCGCCTGTGGTGTCGGTATCAAGCCACGACCTGTTCGCTCGAACAAGACAACACCGAGTTGCTGCTCAAGTTCCAGCAGATGTCTGCCCAGCGTGGGCTGACTCAAGCCCTGGTGCTTGGCAGCTTTGACCAATGTTTGGTGCTCCATCAGGGCTAAAAAAGATGGCAGCAGATGCCATGCAAATGTTGGTGTATTCATATTCGAATAGTTGATATACAAAAAATTGTATTTCAATCACATTTTGATCAAGCCACAATGTCTTCATTCAATCATCTGTTGGAATGAAACATGAGTTCACGTGTATTGGTTTTGGGTTACGGCGCTGTCGGTCAAGCGACGGTGAAGTTGTTGCAAGAAAAAGGCTATCAGGTGACTGTGGCGCAAAGGTCTGCACCCCAAGGTTTGCCTGCGGGTGTTCAATTCATTCGTTGTGATGTTTTGGACAGGGCGTCTGTTCTGTCCTGTCTCGAAGGCTTTGACCAACTTGTCGTGGCCATTGGATTTGAGTACACCATGAAAAGTTGGCAAACAAATTGGCCCACTGCCATGCGCCATGTGGTTGACGCCAGTGTGCAACACGGACTGCGGGTTGTCTTTGTAGACAACCTCTACATGTACGGTCCTCAAACCGTGCCGTTGCGTGAAGACATGCCACTGATTCATCATGCTGGCAAACCTGCTGTGCGTGCAGAAATCACCCGCATCTGGCAGCAGGCTGTCCAAACCCACGGATTGCGGATGACGGCATTGCGAGCCCCTGATTTTTTTGGCCCGAATGTGTTGCTGTCGCAGTTGGGCGAAGTGGTGTTTGGCAATCTTGCCAAAGGACGAACGGCTCAGTTTTTAGTGCCTATTGATGAACAGCATGACTTTGCCTACGTTCCTGATATTGCTCGAGCAGTCGAGTTGTTGTTGCAAGCCCCTGATGCAGATTTTGGACAAATTTGGCACATGCCTTGTGCCCCCACCACAACGATCAGGTCATTGTTAGAAACAGGCGCAAAGCATTTGGGCGTCGCCCCGAAAGCCTTTGTGTTTCCTTTTTGGTCCTTGCACCTATTGGGCATCTTCATCCCCTTTGTCAAAGAGTTGTGGGAGATGCGATTCCAGTGGGACCGGCCTTATCTGGTTAACGCGGACAAGTTCAGACAACGGTTTTCCTTTGAAGCGACGCCATTTCATGAAAGCATTGCAGCGACCGCCAGTTCTTTCGCACCTGCGGTCAAAGCTTTGTGAACGGACCATGAACAAGCATCTGACAAGTCCCTTGCATGTCGGCCGCAAGGGACTTGTTGATTCACCATCCCAATCGCCAAATCAAGCGCAGGGTTGAAGCCCTTATTCAGCCACACTGGCCTTGGCTTTTTTCTTGGCCGTTTTCTGACCCTTCTTTTTCTTCTTCTTTTTGGCAGGTTTATCTGCGTCGCCGTTCACATCG
>JBIIPF010000059.1:0-8743 GCA_044342755.1 Limnohabitans sp.
CGATGGCGTCGAGATTGGCGGAAAAGCCTTGGCTTAGGGTGAGGTAGAGGTTGGCGTTCATGACGGCATTTTCGCTGTCACTGGAAATCACGCTTGAGCCGCCCGTTTAATCATCGGTCTATGGATAAAGTCACGCTTTAGTCGCCCGGTTTGTAATGCTCGTGTCATTGGGTAATTTGGGTCAGATTCCAATTTTTTCTAGGCAAGGCGCAAACCCAAACCATGGTCGGCACGAAATAACGCATCTTTTTCTGAACACTAGGAGCGCTTTTTAGGCCGCCCTCCCTTGGCACCGTTGGCGCGCGCCGCCAGCGCCTTGGCCTCGGACTTGACGCTGCCCGCCCGAGCCGCATGAGCACGTCGCCAAGCGCGGCTGCCAAAGACCCCCTCCAGCAAAGCTTGCACCGACAGATCGGCGTCCAATTGAGGCCAATGCAAGCCCGTGCCCATCGGCGACACAACCATGTCGGCCCATTGCGCCTCAGTCGCGCCCGCCAGCCCTTGCGCGAGTTGAGGTGGAAACGAAAACGACGCGCCATTGCTCATCTGGACATGGATGCGCTGCGTTGTGGCGTCGTAGGATGCGGCCAGCGCATGGACCGCATGACCGGCTGACAGTTGCAGGTGTTCAGCCGCAGCGATTTGCTGCTTCAGCCAAGTTGACTTGCTTTGATCAGTCATGCAATGTGCCCCACAAATTGGTCAATTCCCACAAGTGCTGCCAAACAGCCTCTAAACCTTCAGTCAACTCAGAGGTTTTAGGCTTGCCCAAAACGGCCACCAACTCCGGTGGCTCCTTCAACCGCACTTTCATCTCCCAACCCGGCCCCAGCACATGCACGTGCGGAGGGCCATGGTCATTCGGGTAGATCACCAAGCGAAGCGATTTGACACGAATGGAAGCCATCATAACCTAACTTGTTGGGTTTAAAGGAAAATGTGGACTGATTTTGGAGACGATGTGGTTGGTGTGGGGTAAGGCGGACTCAACGTTTTCGTGAATGCACGCTTGAGCCGCCTGTTTTGTAGCTTTCGACTTGACCTGAAGTCACGCAAAAGCCGCCCGCAATGGGGGCCCATTTTGCTGCTCTTTCGCTCACAAAATGGCCCCCAGTCCGTGCGGCTTAGAAGTGTTTTCTTTGGTCAGCGAATTGCCCATGCGCCAATATCAGGCTAATCGATTAATTCACTTCGGCTTGGCGAACATGGTGGGTCGGACCGCGCGAACGTTGCCGCTTGCGGCGGTGAGCGGCGGCCGAGCCCACCGTGGTTGGCAAGCTTAAGCGTGACTTAAAAGAAAACCGTGCTTGGCAAGCTAGCGTGTCTTCAAGGCCAAATACAGGCCGACAAAGACCATCGGCACGCACAACCACTGCCCCATGCTCAGGCCCAGCGCCAGCAAGCCCAGATGCGCATCCGGCTCGCGGAAATATTCGGCCACAAAGCGCGTCAGACCGTAACCGATCAAAAACAAGCCCGAGATAAAGCCAGTGTGCCGATGCCCCTGCCTGCCCTGCCACCACAGCAGCGCGAACAACAGCAGGCCTTCCAGCAAAAATTGATACACCTGCGACGGGTGCCGCGCCAAGGTGCTGCCACTTTGCGGAAACACCATCGCCCACGGCAAGCTGGGGTCGGCCGCGCGGCCCCACAACTCGCCATTGATGAAATTGCCCACGCGTCCGGCAGCCAAACCGGTGGGCACGCAAGGCGCCACAAAGTCGGTCACTTGCAGCCAAGGTTTGCCGCGCTGCCAACCGTACAAGGCCAAGGCGCCAATCACACCCAACATGCCGCCATGGAAACTCATGCCGCCTTGCCACAGGTACAGCACTTCCAGCGGATGGGCCGCGTAGTAGCCGGGCTTGTAGAACAAGCAGTAGCCGATGCGCCCGCCCAGCACCACGCCCAGCACGCCATAGGTCATCAGGTCGTCAATGTCTTTGGTGCCCCACACGCCTTGTTGCGCCAGCGCCGCAAATGGTGGGTGGTTCAAGCGGCGTTTGGCCAACCACAAAAACAACAGAAAGGCGGCGAGGTAGGTGACGCCATACCAGTGGATGGACAAGGGCCCGACAGACAGGGCCACCGGGTCGAATTGAGGATGGATCAGCATGGCCGCCACTGTAAGGCATGGGCCGGGCAGCCCGGGGGTGGCTTGGCCCCGCAGCTTGTGGGTGCTGGCGGCTGGAACAAGGGTCACAACCCCGCCCAACAAAGCCTTCCAAAAAGTGTTCTTTTGAGCACTAAAAAGCATTTAATTGCCGTTGTTAATGATTATTTAGCGGCAATTTTGTAGGTATTTGCATTAAAAATGTAGAAATTCTGATTAGGATAGCGCCCCGGTTGTGATTTTGCCGCCGTCCCCCAGAGCAAACACATCTCTTTCCACCACCCTCGTTCAAAGGATCACCACGATGAATCAATCGTTCACTTTTCACAAAACAGCCTTGCTGGCTGTCTGCGGCGCTTTGCTGCAGTTGTCAGCGCAAGCCCAAGTCACCAACGACACGGGCATCGTTGAAATCACCGGCCAAATCAGCCCCACCACTTGTATTTTGAACATGGCTGACACGGCAGGCGGCACCAACACCGCCACCAACAAAACCATGGACTTGGGCAACACGAAAAGCGGTAGCGGCACCATCACCGCCGGCTCTTTGTTTGGCCAGGCCAAAACGGTGGTGTTCAGCTTGAGCAGCACATCCAACGCAACAGCACCTTGCACCGCAGGTGCTGGCAACACGGGGTGGAACGTGATCTTGGGCTTCGCACCCGGCAGCGTGACCACCATCGGCACCAAAACCTATGTGAAAAACCAAACCACCACCGGTGGCACCAACGCTGTGGTGGCCCTGAGTGACGCCACGGTTGGGACGACAACGACCCAGCTGACCTTGAAAGAAACCATGGGCTACACCGGCACCACCGTGACGGCCACCAACCAAGCCTTTGGCAAGACCATCACCCTGCAAGCGCAACTGGCGCACGCCACGGCCGCAGCAGCCACCGCAGGTGCTTTCAACGCCACCATCCCCTTGTTGGTGCTCTACAAATAACGGGCCACAAACGCCTTGTTTCACCTCATTTGGAAAGCCATGCAAATCGCTGCTTTTCACACCCGTTTAAGCAAAGGAATGATCAACATGACACACTTTTTCAAACTCTCACAAACCACGGCGCTGGTTTGTGCCCTGGGCGTTGCCGGCTTGACGAGCCTGCCAGCCCAAGCCGCAGACGATGGCACCCTGACCATCAAGGCCGGCGTCAGCAAAGCCACTTGCGCCGTCATCATTGGCGACAACCCTGCCAACCCTGGCAACAGCTCATACAAAACCCTGAACCTGGGCAACATTGCCAGCAACAACAAATCCAGCATTGCAGGCGAGAAGTTCGGTCGGCCCGTGCAAATTCAATTTGCACTCACCAACCCTGAGGACACAAGCAAAGCTTGTGACTTGACAGCACTCTCCAGTGGTTGGCAACTCAAAACCAATTTCAACGCCGCGACACAGTTCACCACAGTGGGCACTGGAACGAGTGCCAAAAACTATTTGAAAAATGAAATCCCCGCCACAGCAGGGGGCACCAATGCGGTGGTGACTTTGGGTGTTGGCGTTCGGGAATTGGTCTTGAAAGACCAAGAAAACATCATCGTCGGCCTCGGAAATGGCACCAATATTGCAACCATGTGGGCCCAGTTTGTGTATGCCACAACAGGGCAAGCCACACCAGGCAAATTCAACTTCATCATGCCCGTGACCGTCGCTTACAAATGATGGCCTGTGTCCCCATGATCCCCGCAGCGCGCTTGTTCTTCAAAGCCTTGGTGCGCCGCTGCTGGGGTCTGGGGCTGCTCCTAGGGGTGTGGGCAAGCGGGTCTCACGCTCAGTTGCAAACCCTGCCCCTGGAGAATTTGAATTCGCTGAATTCGCGCATCATCATTCCCACCTGCTTGCCCTCGGGCTTGTCTAACGACAACAGCAACCTGTTGGTGGTGAATTTGCCACCGGTTGATGTCCGCACGTTGCGCGACAAAAGCGTGAGTCCGGTCACTGTGGTGACGATCGACCTGCGCACCCCAACCGACGGCAATTGCGCCAGCGCCTGGCAACAAAAAGCCTCGCTGGTGTTTGACAAAGCCTTGGCTGCTTTGGCGCCCAACACGGGCATGCTGCGCAACACCGCCAGCCAATACCCCGCGGGCAATGTGTTGATTCAAGTGGGTTTGTTCAATGCGCAAGGCGTCTTCATGCCGGTGGATTTGCGCCAGCCCTTGAGCTTGCGCTTGCCCAGCGTGAAGCCCAACAACCTGATCCTGGGCGTGCGCTATGTGGCAGCACGCGCGATCAGCCTGCAAGACCCCAATCAACTCATCGCCTCTGCCGTGAGCGATGCCATCACCCCCGGTCAGGTGCAAGTGCAACTGCCGTTTTTGATGAAAGTCCATTGATGAATCCGCTCGCTTTGAACATGGAAACAACAGACTTGGTCTTCAAGCGTGGTTTCAGACCCGCGAAATGCCAAAACTGAATAAGTGTTGAAAGTATTTCTAAGCGATTACAAAAACCCCAACCAGGAGATCCATAACCCCGCTTTTGTATGACGACTGGCGTGTGCACTGAATGCTAAAGCGGCTTTTGCCGCCCGTGCTTTGTTTCGATTCAATCCCATGCATGCAGGTGTGTGGGACACCTGAAGACACATGTCAGGGGTGGATCAATGAACAAACAAACAAGTTTTCAATGCATGAGCGTGCTGCTGGGCCTGCTGGTGTGCATGGCCACAGCGCAGGCCCGCGACGCGGTCTTGATGATTCAAGGCCATGTCTCAGCACCCAGTTGCAACGCACAAGCACTTTCAACAGCCATGGCAACGGGTCTGGGCGCGCTGAACGGTCACCACTGCGGGTTGACGGTCAGCACGGGACAGGCCAACAGCTTGACTGTTGCCAACGTCCGAGAAGTTCACGTGGGCTCTGGCCCGAATGCCGACGCAGTGAAGAAGATGGTGATCCTCACCTACCACTGACCAGGCCGCCAGCACTTTGACTTCTCGGGTTTTTCAAGATGTTCAACCACCGAGAAGTCCAAGATGTTTTTTCATGCCATTGCCTGCGCCGTTTCGCGCTTCACATGCCGTCCTCAAGCCCTGTTGGCTTGGCTTGTGGGTGCCGCCGCTTCGCTGCTGCCCGTCATCGGCCAAGCGGACACGGTCATTGAGACCACCCGCATCATCTACCCCGAGGCGCGTCGGGATGTGTCCTTCAAGATCACCAACGCATCCAAAACCACCCCGTCGTTTGTGCAGATGTGGCTGGACGACGGCAATGCCAACTCCACACCCGAAGAAATTTCCACCCCCTTTAGCTTGACGCCACCCATTGCCCGCTTGAAGGCCGATGGCAGCCAAGTCGTGCGCGTGGTGTTCACCGGTGACGCCTTGCCCGCTGACCGTGAAAGCGTGTTCTGGTTCAACATGCTGGAGGTGCCACCCAAATCCAAAGAAGAAACCCGCTTGAGCTTCGCGGTGCGCACCCGCATCAAGATGTTTTACCGACCCAAAGCCTTGAAGGGTGACCCGATCGAGTGGATGGACAAAGTGTCTTGGAAAGTCGTCAAAGGCGAGAAAGGTTGGATGGCCGAAGCCAGCAACCCCAGCAGTTTTCACATGTCCATGTTCAGCATCAGCTTGGGCACGAATGGCAAATACGACGTGGTGGCCGACGGCGGCATGGTCAATCCGAAAGACAAGGCCAGCTTTCCCCTGACCGGCACCGAAAAAATGGACAAGATCACCCACCAAACCCTGCGGGTCGAGTACGTGAACGACTACGGTGGCGCGGTGACCAAAGAGTTGCCCATCGTCCTCAACAACTGAACCCCGATTGGCTGGTCTGCACCATGAAACCTTGCTCCTCCAACGCCCCTCGCCCGCAGCTTTTGCGCGCGCTGCATCCAGCGCACTGGTTGGCCTTGCTGTGGATGGGCGTCTGGGCCCAGGTGCAGGCTGCCGAGAGCGTCCAGCCTGAACCCTTGTCCCGGGTGGAGGTCAAGGCCATGGCCTCCAAACGGTCGCCCGCCGAGATGGTGTTGATGGTGCAAGGCTTGGGCGGCCCGCAACAACGCTTGCAGTTGTTGCAAAACAACCTGGTGTTTTATGAGCAACGCTTGCCTGAGGGCGAGTTCAAACTCAACAACATCTACCCCTTGGACAACCAGCAAACGGTGAACATCAAGCTCATCACCGATGAATTGGCAACCGAGAAAGCCGACCTGCCGCTGCGGGCCCAAGCGAAAGTCACCTTGTTCAACCAACGTTTTGAATTGGCGGCCTTGGCGCCTTTGTCCAGGCGGGTGCCGCTGGTGGAAGCCGGACCAATCCATGACGACATTGAATTCGATGGCGATTTTTTGCGCGGCCAATCATTTCGCAACCTGACGCCAGCCGACATCCGCAAACTGGGCACGGTGCGCGCAGGCGTCTATGACGCGGATGTCTACCGCAACGGCGTGTTCATCACCAAGACCAACCTGGTGTTCACCGAAGTGCCCCCGGGTGCGGTGGCGCGGGCTTGCATTCCCGCTTCGCTGTTCAACCTGCTGGCTGTGAAACCCAACTACATCAGTGCTCGCGGCATGCACGTGTTGCAGCCCGTGCAAGCCGTCAAAACAAACGCCACACCAGCAGCCAACCACAGCGGCCAAGCCGCCAAAAGCGTGACACCCAGCGCTGCACCGGGCGATGCCACGGCCCCCACCTGTTTGCACATCACCGATTGGGTGGCGTCCTCCAGCGAACAATTTGACGTGGGTGAGTTGCGCTACGACATTCAAATTCCACAAGCCTTTTTGTCCCGCTCGTCCCGCCAAAGTGTGCCCAAGGAATTGCTGACACGCGGTGACAACGCGGCCTTTGTCAACTACAACTTCAACAGCTTCAAGAGCGCTTCGTTGAACGCCCATTTTTTGGCCTTGAACACGGGTCTCAATCTCGGCGGTTGGCAATTCAGGCAAGGCAGCAGCGTCTCGCAAAACGAGTTGGGGCAGAACCAATACCTGGTGGGTGAAACCGTGCTCAAGCGACCCTTGATCGACCAACAAGCCAACTTGGTGATCGGCGACACCAGCACCGACAGTCCGGTGGTGGGGGGCGTGCCTCTGCGTGGCGTGCGGGTGTCTTCCGAAGAATTGCTGTATCCCGAAAGCGAACGTGAATACCGTCCGGTGGTGCGTGGCGTGGCCCGCACCAATGCGCGGGTGCGGGTGTTGCAAAACAACGCCGTCATCCTCGAACAAAACGTGCCCCCCGGTCCCTTTGAGTTGCCCGAGCTGAACCCGATTTCCAGTGTGGGCAATTTGCAAGTGGTGGTGTCCGAGGCAGATGGCAGCGAGCAACGTTTTGTCGTGCCTTTCAGCATCAGCATGGGCAAACTCAACCCCGGCAGTTATCGCTACAGCGTGGCCACCGGTCTGTATCGCAACTTCACCAGCACGCAAAACACCCAGGTGGTGCAGGCTTATGTGCGTTACGGCTTGAGCAACCTGATCACGCCCACCATCGACGTATTGGCAGGCCCCCACTACCGCAATCTGGGCTTGCAAACCAGCTTCATGGGCACACTGGGCAGTGTCAATTTCAACACCTTGTTTTCCCATTTGTTCAGCACCGATGGTCCGAAAAAAGGACGCGCCCATGGCGTGAATTACCTGGCCCCCTATTGGCGCAACCTGAGTTTGTACGCCGGCTCGAATTACCAAAGCCCGTTCTACACCACACCCACGGCGGGCTTGGGCAACGCCGGTGTCACCAACCAAGTGATCTTTGACACATTCAAGCGCAGCAACTTCGTCAGCATGGGTCTGGGCTTGGACCGTTTTGGCACCCTGAGCCTGGGGGTGGTGGACCAAACGGCCTGGGGCACTGCGGTGGCCACCAAGCAATACCAACTCGGCTATGGTGTCAACTTGAACCGCGTGAACTTGTATGCCAACCTGAGCCGCACCTTCTACAGCGATGAGCGCCCGCACTTGGACACAGTGAATCTGTCCGCCACCATTCCTTTGAGTCTGCAGCGTTGGAATGGCATTTTGCGGGCCAGTGCTGACCAGTCAGGCCACAACAACCCCGTCACCAACAGCTTGTCCTTCTACAGCGGCACCAGCGGCGCGTTGAACGACAACTTCAGCTATGGCTTGAACACCTCGCACACCGATGGCGTGTCCTCGTCGGGGGCCTATGCCGCTTTCCAACATCCGTTTGGTGCCGTGACAGGCAGTTACAGCACCGGGGGTGGCACCCAACAAACCGGCCTCAGTTTGAGCGGCGGCTTGGTGGGCCACAGCGGCGGTCTGACCTTGTCGCCCAGCTTGGGGGAGACTTTTGGCATTGTGGAAGTGCCCCAAGGCCAAGGCGCCAGTTTGTTGGGCAGCCAAGCGCAGGTGAACGGCTATGGCTATGCCGTCGTGCCCTATTTGTCGCCCTACTACTTGAACGATGTGCAAATCAGTTTGGAAACCGCACCCATGGGCTTGGAGATTGACAACCCGACCCAAAAAGTTGCACCTGTTGAAGGCTCGATCGTCAAGCTGAGCTACAAATCCACCGCAGGGCGGCCCGTGGCCTTCACCTTCAGCTTGCCTGAGGACGAGCGCATCCCCATTGGCGCGAGTGTCTTTGACCAAGCCGGCCAAGAACTCAGCAGCTTGGGCCAAGGCAACCGCGCTCTGGTGCGCTTGCAAGC
>JBIIPF010000064.1:0-8058 GCA_044342755.1 Limnohabitans sp.
CATCGACCCGGCTTCCTGCGCCAAGTGAAATTCAAAATAGGCTTTTTCAAAACTGTCGCGGGCTTCCCGCAGTGGCCCATTGAGGTCGAAGCTTTGTACCGCTTGGTGACCAGCTGCAGGTGTCGCGGTCGGCATGGACAAGGGCATGAGACTGTTGCTCATGGTGCTGTAGATGGCTGCAGGTGATGCCGCTGGCAAGGGCTTGGCGGGGGCAGCCTGGGGCGCTTTTCGACTCAAGCCTTGCTCGACGGCTTTCAACAACTTTTGCAGGGTGATTGGTTTTTCTAAAAAAGCCAATGCCCCGATGCGGGTGGCTTCGACAGCGGTATCGATGGTCGCATGCCCACTCATCATGATGACCGGCATATTGAGCAAGCCTGCACCTGCCCATTCTTTGAGCAAGGTGACACCGTCGGTGTCGGGCATCCAGATGTCGAGCAAAACCAAATCGGGCCGGGCTTCCAAGCGGGCCGCTCGGGCTTGCGACGCGTTTTCAGCCAATTCAACCTGATGACCTTCGTCGTTCAAAATCTCGAACAAAAGGTCCCGAATGCCAAGCTCGTCATCGACCACCAAAATTGTTGCCATGTTGCGTTTCTAGTTCAGGTTGAGTTGGGAATCGGCCAGTCGAAATGATAACGATACTTGCGCACCAGTGACCAGCTCATCTTGAAGTTTGTTTTTGAGCTCGATACGTGCATGGTGCTCATCAGCAATTTTCTTCACCACGGCCAATCCCAAACCCGTGCCGCTGGCTTTGGTGGTGACGTAGGGTTCAAATGCCCGCTGCAAAACAGCTTCACTGAAGCCGCTGCCATTGTCATGAACACTCAAACGCACTCTTTGCGATTGAGGCCGCATTTCAGTGCGCACTTCCACTTGCGCTCTAGGCGATTGTGCACAAGCATCTTGCGCGTTTTGAATCAGGTTGTGCACCACCTGGCGCAACTGAGCGGCATCCCCCAGGATGGGTGGCAATCCCGCTTGCAAATGCCAACTCACTGGCACCACCGCATTCACGTTATCGTACAAGGGCATCATCTCGCCCAACATCTCATTCATATCCAGCGCTTGCAAACGCGCTTGTGGCAAACGGCCAAAGTCACGGAATTCATTCACCAATCGCTGCAAAGCATCTACTTGGTCAACGATGGTTTTGACGGACTTGGTGACCAGGGTTTGGTCGGCGGCATCCAGCTTGCCCTGCAGCTTCATGGCCAAGCGTTCGGCAGAAAGCTGGATGGGTGTGAGCGGATTCTTGATTTCATGGGCCAAGCGCCTGGCCACTTCGGCCCAAGCTTGCGTGCGTTGTGCAGAGACAATTTCGGAGATGTCATCAAAGACCAGCAGCCAATCACCTTGTGGCAGCAAGGCACCTCGGGCCACCAAGGTGGTGTGGCTCACCGTTTGCGCAGCAAAGTCGTTGGCTCGGTCGCGCGGGAGGGTCGCGTCCAATTCAAAGGATTGCTGCCAGTGGTCCAGACTGTGTTGTTGATGCTCACCCACAAACTCGGAAAACTGCTCCATCACTTGGTGACCGAACACCTCCAAGCCTTCTACCGCTTGCAAGGGTTTACCCACATGCTCGGCCATGGGGATTTGCAAAATACGCGTCGCTCCGGGGTTGATGGACAAGATCTCGCCATCTCGGTTCAACAAAATCACACCGGCGGTCAGGTTGTCCAACATGGTTTGCAAATGGCTGCGTGCCAAATCCACTTGCGCCATGCTGCGCTCGACTGTGTTGCGAGCATCCGAAAGTTGCTGGGTCATGTCGGCAAAGGACCTCGTCAGACCGTCCAGTTCGTCTTTGCCTTGCAAAAAAGGTTTAGGCCGCAAGTCCCCTGCTGCCACGTCGCGAACACCCTCGGCCAACACCAGCAAGGGTTTGGCCAATTGATTGCCCAGTAAAACGGCCAACAACACCGCACCAAACACCGCCAAAAACAAGGCCAAAGTGAGGGTGCCAATGTACATGCGTTGCAAGCCGTTGCGAGCCAAGGCACGCTCTTGATATTCCCGATTGGCCTCCAACACCGCCAAGGCGTTGGCCACCAAAACAGGCGGTAGTTTTTTGACGACTTGCAAAACCTGTTGCTGTTCATCAAGTTGAAAGCCGGCACCTGGCATCTTCAACAACACAGTCATGCGCGGCACCATGCCGGGACTGTTGTCATCCAAACCCTCACTGCGCCAACTGACGCCTTGTTGCCGCACTTGTCGCCAATCCGAGGTGCTGGGTCTTTCTGGCTGCAACTGGTATCTGGCTTCGCCTACCGTCGCCACCACGGTGCCATTGCTGCGCCAGAGTGTGACTTCGTTGGCGTCGAGTTGCTCGCGCACCTTCTCTAGCGCAATCGGCATGCTGCCGTCAGATTCACCCCGCAAACCTGCGCTTGCGCTGCGAACGCTGGCGGTTAATTCGTTGGCCAAACTCTCCAGCGTCGATCGACTCAAGTTCAGACCTGCATCAAGTGCCACCTCCACCTTGGTATCAAACCAGACCTCGATGGAACGGGTGACGAATTGGTAAGACACACCGTAAATCAACAGCCCCGGCAAGATACCCACCAAGCCAAAAATAGCGGCCAGCTTGACAAGCAATCGGCTACCAAATTTACCTTGACGCAAACGGCTGATCAGTCGCCATGCAAACCAAGTGATCACCAACAACAACAAGCCGGCAAACACGGTGTTCAAACCAAACAGCAGGCTGTAGTTTTGCTCGTAAACATCCCAGCGTTGGGTTGCTTGGGTGAGTAAAAACAGCAGCACCAGAGCCAACGACATGAGAATGGTCAATACCACCCCCAGCAACCAACTGCGGTGACGCAATGCCGTCGCCGTTGTTTGCATCATTTGCCCAGGTCATCCAAACGCTGCGATTGGCGCAGCTCGAGCGCCCAATCGTTGGTGACTAAATTGCCAAACTGCAAGGCTTGCGGGAGTTGACTCAAATCAAGATTGAATTGAATGTCCAATTTTTGCTTAGCATCTGTATTGAGCACGCTGAGTTCAGCCATCTTCCAACGGTTGATTTTTTGAATGGCTTGCAATGCATCTTTCAAGCTGTCGTAACTGCTACCCAGTGACACGCCCAAGCCACTCGACTGAATCGGTTGTGCGGATTGCATCACCCGCCAGCGGCGTGACAAGGGCTGGTAACTCAGCCGAATATGCCGTTCAGTTTGGCTGATGCGTTTGTCGTACCAATACCAGCGCTCACGCATAAGCGTGGCTTGCAATACAAAATTCACTGGCATGCCCCGGGTCAGGGCGTCTTCCAAGCTACCAGGCAACTCAAAAGCCAGGGCCGCATTCAGGTACAGCCCGTCCTCGCCTCGCTCAATTTGAAACTCGGTCCATTGCACAGCGCTGGATTGCGCATGCACATAGCCAATGCTCATGGCCAAGCCCAAGAAGAGCAAGGTCTGCAGCAGGTAGCGCGCAAATCGATCACAGCCACGCCTAGGCATCGAGGCGGCGTTCAAGCAGGGCATAAAAGAATCCATCATGGTCACGCAGACCATTGTCCAAGACCGAAGCAGTGTTTGTGCTTTGGGTGGGCTTTAATTGACCTGCAGAGGGAAGCAATCGGGCCTGAGTGTTGTTTACAAGAAACGAATTAATTTGACCCTGCCCCTCTTGGACAAACAGTGAACAGGTGCAGTAAAGCAACCGACCACCGGGCTTGAGCAGGGGCCACAAGGCATGCAACAAGGCTTGTTGCTGCCGGGCCAGTCCGGCCAGATCACCGGCCCTGCGCAGCCAAGGAATATCCGGATGCCGCCGCACAATGCCAGAAGCGGTACAAGGCGCATCCAGCAAGATGGCATCAAAGGCTTGGCCATCCCACCAGTTGCTCGGTTGGGCAGCATCGGCAGCACGCACTTGGGCCTTTAACTGCAAGCGATTCAAGTTCTCTTCAATGCGCTGGCAGCGCTGTGCGTCAATGTCCAGAGCCAAGACATCGATATCGGCCATCTCCAACAGATGCGCGGTTTTGCCACCGGGTGCAGCACACGCATCCAGCACCCGCAAGCGTTGCCCTGACGCGGTTTGCAACCCCTGAAGCAAGGTGGGTGCGGCCAACTGCGCGCCCAAGTCTTGAACCGACCACCAGCCCTCCTCAAAACCAGGCAGACTGTGAACGCCTCGCGCTTGGTGCAACAGCAAGCCCACTTCACCTGATGTATCGGTGTCGATGCCTTGTGCGCGCCATTGGCTTTGCAAAGCATCGCGACTGATCAGCCGGGTATTGACCCGCACGGCCATGGGTGCGGCTTGCAAACTCGCCTTCAGAATCGATGACCAATCTTCGGGATGGTCTTGGCGCATCGCTTGAATCCACCATTCAGGGGCATTCCATTGGGCGCTGGGCAGGCTGTTGGTTTGCGCCGTCAAGGCTTCGCGCTCGCGCAAAAAGCGCCGCACACAGGCATTGATGAAGGCAGCCTGGGCCTTGGTGGCTGGGTTTCGTTTGGCGGCTTCCACCAATTGGCTCACCAGCGTGTGTGCAGGGTACATGGCCTGGTCTGTTTGCAATGCCAAGGCTACACCCACGCAAAGGAGTGCGTTGGCCTCAGCGCTGGGTTGTCTTTGTACCAAAAGTTTTTTCACGGCCAAGGTGCGGCCCCATTGACGCAACACCGCAAACAACAAGGCCTGTGCACCTGGGCGCAAACGCGGGTCTGTCTGCATCAGTGCTTGGCTGTGGTTGCGGCCTTGTAGCACCGCTTGAAGTGCTTGCGCACAAGCTTGCAATTGTTGCCAAAGCGGTGGGGCCAAACTTGCAGCGTCGCTTGGCGAGTACATCACAAAATAGTCGCAGGATGAAACTGAAAAATCTTGGCCAACAAAGCTGCGGGGTACTGGGCTATGGCTTGGTTGTAATCTTCTATCGCAGCGTTGAAACGCTGCACTTCAGGTTGCACCAACACATCCAATTCAAGCCAGCGCTGTTTAAGGGGCTCGGGTACGCTCACGTAATAGACATCGGGATGAATCAACGCCAACCAGGCGTCTTGCAATTCGGAGGCGGCATCTTGCATGGCTTTGACGCTATCGGGATCCAGTGGATGCGATTGCATGCGGGCCATGGCCACCGTGCTCAATCCAGCTGCAACTTGCAAACGGGTCCATTGGTCGGCTCCCAAATCAGGTGCAGTAGAGGTCGCCCACAACTGCGGTGCGGTTGCCGCAGCCGTGACCGCTTGGTGAACCAACTCTTGGTAATTCATCAAGACACTTTCGAGTGCTCCAAATTGCTGCCCAACTTGCGCACGCAAGCGCACCAAGCGGTTGTAGGCCCCCAGTGACCAAAACACCAGGATCGACAGCAGCAATAAAAACCAGCCCGAATGCAACAACATTTCAGCGCTTTGAAACGTACAGGACGTTCCCACCAGGCCCCGAAGGGCCAAGGGGGTCAGTCAGCTGCAGGTGTCTCTTCGCTGGCACCTTCTTGCTGCGCCAAGGCCAGTTCTTCGGCCTCGGAATCGGCAATGGCGCGACGTTCGGCTTCGTCCATCAGGTCTTTGGCTTTGCGTGCACGGTGGTAGGCCATGCCCGAACCAGCGGGAATGAGACGACCAACGATGACGTTTTCTTTCAAGCCACGCAACTCGTCGCGCTTGCCCATGATGGCCGCTTCGGTGAGCACACGTGTGGTTTCTTGGAAAGAAGCCGCAGAGATGAAGGAGTCGGTGGACAAAGAAGCTTTGGTGATACCCAACAACAAATTGGTGTAAGTGGCTGGGATCTTGCCATCCCGTTGCAGCGCTTCGTTGGTGTTGAGCATTTCTGAACGTTCGACTTGTTCACCACTGATGTAGTTGGTGTCGCCGACGTTGTCGACCACCACACGGCGCAGCATTTGACGAACGATCACTTCAATGTGCTTGTCATTGATCTTCACGCCTTGCAAACGGTAAACGTCTTGCACTTCGTCAACGATGTAACGTGCCAGCTCTTCGATGCCCAGCAAACGCAAGATGTCTTGCGGGTCGGCCGGACCGTCCACAATGCTCTCGCCCTTGTTGACCACTTGGCCTTCGTGCACCACCATGTTTTTCTCTTTGGGGATGAGTTCTTCCCACACTTTGCCTTCGGGGTCGGTGATCTGCAGGCGAATCTTGCCTTTGGTCTCCTTGCCGAAGGACACAGTGCCGGTCATCTCAGCCAAGATGCCCTTGTCTTTGGGTGAACGCGCTTCGAACAGTTCAGCCACACGGGGCAAACCGCCAGTGATGTCACGGGTCTTTTGACCTTCAACAGGAATGCGCGCCAACACTTCGCCAGGGCCCACTTCTTGACCGTCGCGCACTTGAATCAGCGCACCGATCTGGAAGCCGATGGTCACCGAGTGGTCGGTGCCAGGGATCTTGACTTCTTTGCCCGAGGCGTCGATCAATTTCACTTGAGGGCGAACCACTTTGGTGGAGCCACGGCGCTTGGGATCGATCACCACCAAGGTGGACAGACCTGTTACTTCGTCCAATTGCTTGGCAACTGTGAGACCTTCTTCGACATTCTCGAATTGGGTTTTACCGGCGAACTCGGTGATCACGGGACGTGTGAGCGGATCCCAGTTGGCCAAGATGGTGCCAGCCTTGATGGCTTGGTCTGGCTTGATGGCCAGAATGGCGCCATAGGGCACTTTGTGGCGTTCGCGTTCGCGTCCTTGCTCGTCGTGAATGATGATTTCACCCGAGCGAGAAATGACCACCAACTCTTTCTTGCTGTTGGTCACATAACGCATGGTGGCGTTGAAGCCAATCACACCGTTGGACTTGGCGTCCACGCTGGAGGCGACGGCCGCACGAGAAGCCGCGCCACCAATGTGGAAGGTTCGCATGGTCAACTGAGTACCGGGTTCGCCGATGGACTGCGCTGCAATCACACCGACCGCTTCGCCAACGTTGACCAAACCGCCACGACCCAGATCGCGGCCATAGCACTTGGCGCACAAACCAAAGCGTGTTTCGCAATTCAATGCCGTGCGGACTTTGATTTCGTCCACGCCCAACAACTCGATCTCGTCGATCAGGTCTTCGTCCAGCATGTTGCCCGCAGGTACCAACACTTCACGGGTTTCGGGGTGAATCACGTCTTCGGCCACAGAACGGCCCAAGACACGGTCACGCAAGGACTCGATCACTTCACCACCTTCAACGATGGCGCGCATGACTTGGCCATTGGCCGTACCGCAATCGTCTTCAATGACCACCAAGTCTTGGGTGACGTCCACCAAGCGGCGGGTCAAGTAACCCGAGTTCGCTGTTTTCAAAGCGGTGTCAGCCAAGCCTTTACGCGCACCGTGGGTGGAGATGAAGTACTGCAACACGTTCAAACCTTCGCGGAAGTTGGCCGTGATAGGTGTTTCAATGATGGAGCCATCAGGCTTGGCCATCAAACCACGCATGCCCGCCAACTGGCGAATCTGCGCAGCAGAACCACGCGCGCCAGAGTCGGCCATCATGTAGATGGAGTTGAAAGACTCTTGCTCGACTTCGTTGCCATGGCGGTCGATGGTTTTCTCTTTGCGGAGTTGGTCCATCATCACCTTGGAGACGGCGTCACCGGCTTTGCCCCAAATGTCCACCACCTTGTTGTAACGCTCGCCAGAGGTGACCAAACCCGAGACGTATTGCTGCTCGATGTCTTTGACTTCTTTTTCTGCGCTTTCAATGATGGCGTGTTTTTCATGTGGCACCAACATGTCGTCAATGCAGATGGAGATGCCAGCGCGGGTGGCCAAACGGAAACCGTTTTGCAACAGTTTGTCGGCGAACACCACGGTTTCTTTCAAACCGCATTTGCGGAATGAGGTGTTGATCAGCTTGGAAATTTCTTTCTTTTTCAGCGCTTTGTTCAAGTTGCTAAAAGGCAAGCCTTTGGGCAGGATCTCGGACAACAAGGCGCGGCCGACGGTGGTTTCCACCAACGAGGTGCTGGAAGAAAACTCTTCCGTGACTTTGTCTTTGGTCCACTCGGTCATGCGCACCGTGATCTTGGCCGTGAGTTCCACCACATTGGCATCCAAGGCACGTTGCACCT
>JBIIPF010000060.1:0-8668 GCA_044342755.1 Limnohabitans sp.
GCGCAGGTGCAGATTTGAAAACCTACACCTTGGCATTTGCACAAGCATCGGCTCCGGAGTTTCGAGCCAAGTACACCAATGGCCCTGGCTTTGGCGGCATCACCCGCAACTTGGACATTGACAAACCAATCCTTGCTGCGGTGAATGGGTTTGCTATTTCTGGCGGCTTTGAATTGGCCTTGGCATGCGACATGCGCTTTTGTTCTGTGAATGCTGAATTCGCTTTGCAAGACGCCAAGTGGGGTTTTCATGCCTGTGATGGGGGGTTGATCCGTTTGCCCCAGATTGTGGGCATGGGGCATGCCATGGAAATTGTGTTGTCAGGCGAGCGAGTGAATGCAGACCACGCGTACCGCATTGGTTTGGTCAACCGCGTGTTTGAGCCGCACGAACTGCTTGGCAAATCGATGGACTATGCACAGATGCTGGCCACCCGTGGGCCTTTGTCGCATCGGTTTGCGAAAGAGGTGATGCGTCGATCGGTGGGCATGCACATGGCTGAGGCTTTGAGTTGGGAGTCTCGCTCTTTCAGGGACGTGGCTTTCACCGAGGATTTGAAAGAGGGACTGGCTTCATTCAGAGAGCGAAGAAGCGCTGATTTCAAAGGACTTTGATTCGTTTGTTTTCTTGCATTGGGGCATCCACACCTTCAAGGCGGTCCCAGACCCATCAATCAGCTTCTAATAATGACTGCCGCCATTGATCTGCACACCTTGTCCGGTGATGTGGCTGGCCAAATCCGAGGCGAGGTAGATCATCAAGTTCGCCACCTCTGCAGGTTCTGCATAGCGTCCATCGGGAATGGAGGCCGTGCGTTGCGCTCGCAGTTGTTCGGCAGATCCGCTGGCCTGTGATGCTTCGATGTCGCGCAGCATGTCTGTGTCTACGGGGCCAGGACAGACCGCATTGACGCGAATACCTTTGCGAGCAACTTCCAGGGCCGCCGTTTTGGTCAATCCCATGACGGCATGTTTGCTGGCGGTGTAGGGACCGAGTTTGCGTGTTGCAACATAGGATCCCAAGGAGGCGGTGTTGACCACTGCACCTTTGCCTTGTGCTTGCATGATGGGGAGCACATATTTCAATCCCAAGAACACGCCGCGCACATTGATGTTCATGACTTTGTCGAACACATCGACGGGATAGTCGACCAACGAATGAATCTCACCTTGCCATGCGGCATTGTTCATGAAGATGTCGATGCGCCCCCAGCTTTCCATGACCGTTTGAACATAGTGTTGCACTTGCTCGGGATCGCTGACATCGGCTTGGACAAACACGGCCTCTGCGCCCTTGCTGTGCAGCAGTGATTCGGTTGTGCGTCCTGCCTCTGGGGCCAGATCAACCAGCCAAACCTTGGCACCAACCTCACCCAATGCCAAAGCCACTGCGCGGCCGATGCCACCGCCTGCGCCCGTGACCACGGCAACTTGACCAGAAAAATCAATTTTCATTTGTGACCTTGAAATGTTGAAAAAGCAAGCAGGAAGAGTTCCCGAAACGCAACCAAGGGATAACCCTAGTATGGGAAAATTCTTGCGGGTAGACAATCATACTCATCAGTAACTTTGACAGAGAAGCCCTTTGACAACAAGCAACATCCATCCGAACTGGCCTTCGCTCAGCGACAGGCAGGGGCTGCTGCGGGACAGATTTCCAGTCTGGTCACCGCTCACCCTGGATGGCTTGCTTGCAAAGAACGCACAAGATTACCCCAACCGGGTTTTTGTGCTGACGGATCGCCAAAGTTGGACCTATGCGCAAATGCATGCATGGTCGAAACAATTGGCAGCTGGCTTGTGTCACCTTGGTGTGAAGCCGGGAGATCATGTGGCGCTGTTGATGGCTAATTTTCCGGAATTCATCGCCCTCAAATTTGCCATTGCCATGGCGGGTGCAGTTGCAGTTCCAATCAATTTTTTGAACAAACGTGATGAATTGGGCTATGTGCTGAAGCAGTCGGATGCGGTCATGCTGATCACCATGGACTGCTTCAGAGGCATGCCTTATGCCCGCTATCTTGATGAGTTGGCCCCTGGTTGGCAAGTCCAAGGCGGCGGGGATGAATTCCCTAAATTAAAAAATGTTCTGGTCTTTGCGACTGGTGAAAACGACAGCGACAACATCAGCAAGCGTGTCATGCTCAACAGCGCATTTGGTGAAGGCTTGGGCTTGCCACCCGGACAGTCTTCTGCACCCAACGCAAGCTGCGACATCATCTACACCTCTGGCACCACGGGCTTTCCAAAGGGCGTGATGCTGAGTCACGACATGCTGCTTCGCACAGCGTTTGGTAGTGCCTGGGCTCGCGGATTTGAAGATGGCAGGCGGATTGTTTTTTCTCTGCCGCTCTACCATGTTTATGGTTATGTGGAAGGGCTGCTCGCCTGCATGTTCGTGGGGGGGGCGGTTGTTCCTCAACTCAAATTCGATGCTGCTGCCACCTTGAGTGCCATTGAACAGCATCAAGCCACGGATGTGTTGTTGATCCCCGCCATGACCATGGCCCTGATTGAAGCGCAGAAGGTCCATCCTTCGCCTTTGCGCACACTGCATTCAGTCATTTCCTCAGGCGGTCGTGCCCCTGCTTCACTTTGGCAAGACATCTTGGACTATTTGCATCCGCAAGAGATCACAACAGGTTATGGGATGACAGAAGTGACGGCCTCCAGCACCGTGACGCTTCCAAGCGATGGCATGACCCAGTGGCTAACGACCAATGGTCGATTGCGGGATGTGGGGCCCGCTGGTGAACCTGCTTTGAACCAGCGATTGGTGGTCTACCGCGTTGTGGATCCCGCTTCAGGACAAGAAGTTCCGTTAGGACAAGTGGGCGAGTTGCAAGCCATGGGCCCGGGGGTGATGAAGGCCTATTACAACAAGCCCGATGAAACAGCGGCTGCTTTCACCGCAGATGGTTGGCTGCACACAGGTGATTTGGGTTATTTGGATGCAGAGGACTACCTGACCTTGGTTGGCAGACTGAAAGAGTCCTACCGGTGCGGTGGTGAACAAGTTTTGCCATCCGAAGTCGAAGATGTGTTGGTGAGCCATCCTGCCGTGCTTCAAGCGCATGTGGCGCCCATTCCGGACGAACGAATGGGTGAGGTGGGTGTGGCCTTTGTGGTGCTTCGCGACAAGATGAGCTGCGAATCGACTGCACTTGAAGCTTTGTGCAATGAGCGTTTGGCTCGTTTCAAGCAACCGCGGCATGTCCTGTTTGTCAGCGCCAGTGATGTTCCAACAACGCCTTCAGGGCGGGCGCGTAAATTTTTGCTGTCTCAAATGGCCCTTGAATCGTTGGGTTTGAGGCCCCCTCTTTAACAACGCAAAGTCTCCAAAACAAAGGTTTTCCGATGTCCATTCACAACGCGACCACCAACCACGGCCTGATCACCCTAGACACCCCCGTTGGTTTCGAACTCGTAGGGGTGAAAAAGAAAGCGGCCATTCAACTCATGGGCTCTCGGTTGTGGGGACGCTTCAATCCAAATCACTGGGATCCGGTGTATGCCCACCAAACAGGGCTGGCGGCACCCATTCAAACCGGCGAAATGTCTTCAGCCTACATCTGCGAAATGTGTGTGAATTATTTTGGCGCTCACTTTTTTCAAAATGCCCGAGTCGTTTGCAAATATGTGGCGTCCACGTTGGCCAATGAAATCATCACCACCTATGGCGTGGTGAAAGAAAAAACGCCGAAAGGCAAGGGCTTTCGCTTCAAAGTTGAATTCTGGGCTTCCAACGAAAAAGGTGAAACGAAAACCGTGGGATGGACCGAAGTGGATGTCGGTGTCTAGCAGATGACATCAGATCAAAACATGACAACAAGGAACGCCATGACACAAGCGATACAAACAGACAGTTTGCGCCCCATGACCAGCATTCAAATTCAGCAGACGCGTTCGTTTGTGAAAAGTTTGGATGAAGTTTGCCAAACCTACTGGGACATGGTGGAGATTGGAGATGTTCTGTCGCGGGAGTTGCACATCACCCCCGAGTTGGTCATCTTGTACGCAGATGCCGTTGAAGATTACAACCCTTGGTATGAAGGTTGGCGCATGAACACCTGGTATATCCCGGGGGAATCCCCCTTTGGCGGTGCAATCGTCCCCCCATTGATGGTGTCGCACTTTGTGTTGTCAGTTCAATTCGACCACACCAAACCTTTTGCGATTGGCTCAATCCATACATTCCATGACACCGATATTCTTCACCCCATACCGGTCGGTGCCAAGGTTCGAATCAGTGCCCAGGCGATTGACAAATACATCAAACGCGAGCGCCGCTATGTTCGACATGAGGTGAAGGTTGAGGATGTTGATTCTGGTTTGCTTTACATGCGTGAAACCAGAGATATTTTGTCGCTTTAAAGGTCGGTGATGCAAACAGTAGATGTGATGGTGATTGGTGCTGGCTTTGCTGGCTTGCGGGCTTTGTACCGATTTCGGGGTTTGGGCTACAAGGTCGCAGTATTGGAAGCCAGCGCCGATGTGGGCGGTGTTTGGTACCACAACGGCTACCCTGGCGCACGTTGTGACGTGGAAAGCTACGACTATTCCTACAGCTTTTCGCCCGAGTTGGAGCAAGAGTGGCGCTGGACCGAGCGCTACGCGACACAGCCCGAAATCCTGCGTTACATCAACCATGTGGTGGAACGCTTCGACTTGCGCAAAGACATTCAGTTCAACACCCGCATGACGAACGCCACCTACGACGAGCAGGCGGCACGTTGGACCATTGACACCGAAGACGGTCAAACTTATCTAGCCCAGTTTTTGCTCATGTGCGTGGGCCAGTTGTCCACCACCAAATCGCCCAGCTACCCTGGCTTGCATAGTTTCAAAGGCGAGGTGATCCACAGCGGCGTCTGGCCCAAGCATGAAGTGACTTATGCAGGAAAGCGCGTGGCCATCATCGGCACCGGTTCGTCTGGCATGCAAATGACGCCGGTCATTGCCAAAGAAGCCAAGCACCTCACGGTGTTTCAGCGCACCGCCAACTACAGCATTCCTGCCGCCAACGCACCTGTCACGGATGAAGAAGACGCGCAGGTGAAAGCGCATTACCGCGAGCGACGCGAGCGTGCTTGGAATTCAGCCACCGGTTTGGGCTTCATGCCCAGCAAAACCTCTGCCTTGGATGTGACGCCCGAAGAGCGAGAGAAAGCCTATGAGGTTTCTTGGAACCGCTTGGGCTTTGGTTTTGCGCTCACCTACTACGACATTTTGTTGAACAAACAAGCCAACGACACGGCCGCAGACTTCATTCGCAAAAAGATTGCCGCTGCGGTGAACGACCCGGTGGTGCGCGACAAACTCCTGCCGAAAAACCATGCCTTTGCGGCGCGCCGTCCCTCCGTGGACAGCGGTTACTTTCAAGCCTTCAACCGCGACAACGTCGAGCTGGCCGATGTGCGTGAATTTCCCATCGTCGAGTTCACACCCGAGGGCATCCGTACCGAAGCCAAGCTGCACGAACTCGACATGGTCATTTTTGCCACCGGCTTTGACGTGTTCACCGGTTCCTTGTTCAAGCCCGACATCATCGGCAGAAACGGCATGACACTGAAACAAAAATGGGCGGATGGTCCGGTCACACACTTGGGCGTGGGGGTTTCTGACTTTCCCAATTTGTTCATCGTGGTCGGCCCCGGAAGCCCATCGCTGTTGAGCAATGTGATGGTCTCCACCGAAGAGCAAATTGATTGGATGGCGGCTTTCGTGGCGCACATGCAAGCCCGGGGACAAGTGGCGTTTGAGGTGCAAGCTGCCGCCGAAAAAGAATGGGGCCAGCATGTGAACGACCGGGTGAAGGAAACCCTGTACCTGAGCACCGATTCGTATTACAACGGTGCCGAAGTCAAGGGCAAGCCTCGTGTTTTCATGCCTTACTCGGGGGGGGTGCGGGGTTACCGCCGCATCCTGCAAAAGTGTGCGGCCGAGGGTTACACCGGCTTCAGCTTCTACAAGCAAGCGGCGACACTGGAACAAGTTTGAACTTGACGCCCTCACACCATGAACAACACTGACGATATGCGCGAAGCCATTTCCAATTTGAAACGCGAGCGGATCTTGGCCGCTGCGGTGGACTTGTTCTACAAACAAGGCTATGGCAAAACCACCCTGGACCAAGTGGCCAGCGAACTGCAAGTGACCAAGCCGTTCATCTATGGGCATTTCGATTCAAAGAATGCGTTGCTGGCTGAAATTTGCTCTCGCGCCATCACCTTGGCGCACGAGTCCTTGAACCGGGTCATGGCGCAAGACGCCTCGGTCACCGAGCGCTTGGAGACCGTGGTCACCGATTTTTTGAAAGCCGTGTTGACCCACCAACCGCACGCCATGATTTACAGCCGCGAAGAAAAAGAGTTGGCCCAAGCCGACCGCGACGCCATCAACCGTTTGCGCCGCGAGTTCGATCACCGTTTGGTGGATCTCGTGAACCAGGGCGTCACGGCGGGCGAATTTCAAGTCGAGGATGTGAATCTGACTGCACTCGCGATTGGCGGCATTGTGGGTTGGGCACCCGTGTGGTACCGGGCCAATGGCCGCTTGAGTTTGGAAGAAGTCGTGGCCTACATGGCGAGCATGGTGTTGGCCATGGTGCGCGCCAAAAAGACCCGCAAACCTAAGAGCAACCCATGAACCAACGCACATCGCAAAGCATGGCCGTCATTGGTGGCGGCACCATGGGTGTCGGCATCGCCTATGTGTTCGCGGTGGCGGGCTGGCAAGTCTATGTGCTTGAGCCCGATGCGCAACGCAGCCTTGGCATGTATGAAACCTTGAAAGACGCCGCTGCGGGTGGTTTGAAGCGCGGCAAGCTGACACCCGAACAAGCCGAGCATGCGTCTGAAGGTGTGCAACATGCTGCCGCGGTGGCCGACTTGCCGCGTTTTTTGGACCTGGTGATCGAGTCCATCCCGGAGCGCTTGGATTTGAAACTCAAGGTGTTGGCCGAAGTCGATCAACGTCAACCGAGCTTGATCGCCTCCAACACCAGCGCCTTGTCCATCAACCAATTGGCGCAAGCTGTTTCCGATCCGACGCATTTCTTGGGCATGCATTTTTTCAACCCGGTATGGTCTTTGCCCATGGTGGAATTGATTCGCGGCGACCAGACCAGCGAAACCGCCTTGGCCATGGCCCGCGCGTTCGCGCAAAGCACCGGCAAGACCACCATCACGGTGCGCGATGTACCGGGCTTTGCCACCAGCCGCCTTGATTTGATTGCTTCACTCGAAGCCATGCGCATGTTGGAAGACGGTGTCGCCAGTGCCGAAGACATCGACCACGCCTTGGTCACGGCCTACCGTCATCCGATGGGCCCATTGCGTTTGAGCGACATCGTGGGTTTGGATGTGCGTTTGGACATCGCGCGCCATTTGAGCCAGGCCTTGGGGCCTCGCTACGCACCGCCACGCATCTTGGAAGAGATGGTGGCCCAAGGGCATCTGGGGCAGAAATCGGGCCGCGGTTTTTTTGAATGGCCTCACAAGGCCTGATTGATTTTTTGATAAAGCAGAACATGTCCACCATTTTCAATTCTTCCTTGGTTGATACCGCTGACCACCACCCGATGTTGCGCGACAGCGTGGCCAAGTTGGTGGGCAGTTTTGGCCGAAAGTATTTTCAAGACGTGGTCAAGCGCGACGCCAAACCGGTGGAGCTTTGGAACGCCATGGGCGAAGCGGGCTTTTTGGGCGTGCACATTTCAGAGCAATACGGTGGTGGTGGCAGCGGCTTGGCCGATTACAACGTCATCGTTGAAGAGGCTGCTGCCCAAGGCTGCCCCATGTTGTCACTCGTGATTGGCTCCATCTGCGCGCCCATCATTCAAGCGCATTGCAGCGAAGCCTTGAAGAATGAATGGTTGCCGGGCTTGGCCTCGGGCCAGAAGCGCATGTCGTTTGCCATCACCGAACCAAATGCCGGCACCAACACCCACAAGGTGACCACCACCGCCCGCAAAAACGGTGAAGGTTGGTCGCTCAATGGCACCAAGTACTGGACCTCGGGCGTGGACGAGGCCGACGCCATCATGGTGGTCTGCCGCAGCGACATGGTGGATGCACAAGGTCGTCATCAACTGTCTTTGTTCATCATTCCCGCCAACGCACCCGGCATCACCCGCACGCCGATTGAAACTGCATTGCATGTGCCTGAAACCTCCTTCACCATGTTTTTTGACAACGTGCAGTTGGGCCCTGAGTGCTTGGTGGGCCAAGAAGGGCAGGGCTTGCGCCAGGTGTTTGCCGGTCTGAACCCCGAGCGTGTTTGTGCGGCGGCCATCAACAACGGCATTGCGCGTTTCGCCATAGAAAAAGGCGCGCAGCAAGCCAAAGACCGCTCGGTGTGGAGCGTGCCGATTGGTGCGCACCAAGGCATTGCCCATCCTTTGGCCAAGGCCTATGTCGCTGTGCAACAAGCCCGCTTGATGACTGCGCGTGCAGCGGCTTTGTCCGATGCTGGTTCGCCAGACGCTGGCGAAGTGGCCAACATGGCCAAGTTTGCTGCTGCTGATGCTTCGTTGGAAGCCTTGGACCAAGCCATTCAAATTCACGGTGGCAATGGTCTGGCCATCGAGTACGGTTTGGCCGATTTGTGGTTCATTGCGCGTTTGCATAAAACAGCACCAGTGAGCCGCGAGATGATTTTGAACTTCG
>JBIIPF010000061.1:0-8350 GCA_044342755.1 Limnohabitans sp.
CAAGCCGGGCGCACGGTTTAAGCCTTATTCAGCCACACTGGCCTTGGCTTTTTTCTTGGCCGTTTTCTGACCCTTCTTTTTCTTCTTCTTTTTGGCAGGTTTATCTGCGTCGCCGTTCACATCGGCGGCTTGCGCTTTGAACGCAGCCGCTTTCTTGGGTTTGGTCATTTCGGGCTGATCGTCGCAGGCTTGCAGCTTGCCGTCGCGTTCACATTGCAGTGATGGTGTTTCTTTTTTGGCTTTGGCTGTGGCCACCAGCGGTGTGGCCAGACACAGGCTAAGCAGCGCCAGGCTCAGAGCCTGGGGGAGTTTCAGGAGTTTCATGCAGTTCGCCTTCCTTGGGTTGGGCCGCCGCCGGTCTTGGCGGTTTGGGCCTGGGCGGCTTGCTGGTGTGCACTTGTTGGGTCGCTTTCACCATGTCGCCGCTCACCATCCAAGGTACGGCCAACAGGCTTCGGTCGATGCAAGTGTCAATCACTTTTCGCTGTTCTGGTGCAGGCTTCTTCAAAACCCAGTGAACCACTTCCGACTTGACACCGGGGTGGCCAATGCCTAGGCGCAGTCGCCAATAGGCGTCGCTGCCCAATTGGGCATGGATGTCGCGCAAACCGTTGTGTCCGGCATGGCTGCCGCCCAATTTAAGCTTGGCTTCACCCGGCACTACGTCCAGTTCATCGTGTACCACCATGATGTGCGCTGGTTCGATTTTGTAAAACCGCGCCAACGAAGCCACAGCTTTGCCAGACAGATTCATGAAGGTGGCAGGCTTCAACAGCCAAAGGGTGTCGCCTTGCAGCGTGGTGCGGGCCACCCAACCGTGGTGGTTTTTATCGGGCTGCAACTGCACTTTGAGTTGTTGGGCCAATTGATCGATCCACCAGAACCCCGCGTTGTGGCGGGTGTCTTCGTATTCAGTGCCTGGGTTGCCCAGGCCGACAAACAGTTTGATCATGGTGGGGCATTATCCGGCGCATCAAATGGCCCGCATGAAAAAAAAGCTTGCATAAATAAGCGCGCATGAAAAAAGCCCGCTTCAAGCGGGCTCTTCAAGCACTTCGGCGAAGAATCACTTCTTGCCTTTGCCTTTGGCAGGTGCTGCAGGTGCGGCAGCAGCTTCGGGGGCGGCTTCTTCAACCACCGACACCACGCTCACCAACACGGGGT
The DNA here is from genome assembly GCA_044342755.1 of Limnohabitans sp. GTDB lineage: Bacteria > Pseudomonadota > Gammaproteobacteria > Burkholderiales > Burkholderiaceae_C > Limnohabitans. Next base: position 1,165 of record JBIIPF010000061.1, read on the forward strand.
TGTTTTTGCCGTGGACAACGGCTTTGACACCTTTGGGCAGGCTGATGTCGTTGACGTGCAGCGAGGTGCCTTTTTTCAGGCCGCTCAGGTCCACTGCGATGAACTCGGGCAAATCAGCTGGCAAGCAGGCGATTTCAAGCTCGGTGATGACGGGGTTGACCAAGCAAGCATCCACCTTCACAGCAGGTGAATTTTCTTGACCGCTGTAGTGAAGGGGCACTTTCATGTGCAACACGGTGTCGGCTTCCACGCGTTGGAAGTCGATGTGCAACACGAGTTGCTTGAACGGGTGGTATTGCACATCGCGCAACAACACTTTGGATGTTTTACCGTTGAATTCCATCTCCAAAATCGAAGCGTGGAAGGCTTCCTTTTTCAGAGCGTGCCACAGTGCGTTGTGGTCGAGTTCAATGGATTGGGGTTCGTGGGCTTTGCCACCGTAAACGATACCGGGCGTGCGACCGGTGATGCGCAGACGGCGGCTCGCACCCGTACCCTGCTTTGAGCGCTCAAAAGCGACGAATTTCATAACGATCTCCAGAAGAAGTCCACCGCGACCAGTGTGACTTCGGTTTCAAAACGGGGCGAAAAACGCCCCACAACATTGCGCCCCCACGTCGTCCAGCTTAGAAAAGCTGGTCTTGGTCGGAGAACAAACTCATGACCGACTCTCCTTTGGAGATGCGCTGGATGGTTTCAGCGATCAACGGTGCCACGGAGAGTTGGCGAATTTTTTGGCATTGCTCGGCGGCCGGGCTCAAGGGGATGGTGTTGGTCACCACCACTTCATCCAAGGCGTCGCCTTTGGCGATGCGATCGATGGCGGGGCCAGAAAAAATAGGGTGGGTGCAATAGGCGTAGACCTTTTTGGCACCACGCTCTTTCAACACTTCAGCCGCTTTCACCAAGGTGCCTGCGGTGTCGATCATGTCGTCCATGATGACGCAGTTGCGGCCATCGATTTCACCGATGACGTGCATGACTTCACTCACATTGGCCTTGGGACGGCGTTTGTCAATGATGGCCAGGTCGCAACCCAGTTGCTTGGCCAGGGCTCGGGCCCGCACCACGCCGCCCACATCGGGCGACACGACGATCAGGTCGTCGTAGTTTTTCAGGCGCAAGTCGCCCAGCAACACCGGCGAGGCGTAAATGTTGTCCACGGGGATGTTGAAGAAGCCCTGGATTTGGTCGGCATGCAAGTCCATGGTGAGGACGCGGTCCACGCCCACGGTTTGCAGCAAATCGGCCACCAACTTGGCTGAAATAGGCACGCGGGAAGAGCGCGGACGGCGGTCTTGGCGGGCGTAACCAAAGTAGGGGATGACGGCACTGATGCGTTCGGCGGAAGCCCGCTTGAGGGCATCCACCATGATCAGCAGTTCCATCAGGTTTTCGTTGGTGGGGTTGCAGGTGGACTGCACCACGAAGACATCGCGGGCGCGAACGTTTTGTTTGATTTCAACCGTGACTTCACCGTCGGAGAAGCGACCCACCTCGGCGGCACCGAGGTCGATTCCCAGGTGACCGGCTATCTCAGCGGCCAACACAGGGTTGGCGTTGCCGGTGAAAACCATGAAATCTGGTTGGGGGTTCGACATGCTGACGACCTGAGGTTAAAAAAACAAAGGGCAACGGTTCGCGGTGCTTGCCGCAAACCCTTGCCGCTTCCGTTCAAAGCAAAAGGGTGGCAGGGGAAGAAGGATTCGAACCTTCGCATGCTGGAATCAAAATCCAGTGCCTTAACCAACTTGGCGACTCCCCTACACGGGACACCTGTTTTACAACAAGTTTCCTGCTAATCGTCGCTGGAAACCCATCCGGCCAGGGGATGAATTTCCAAATTACAGCACATTCGCAACTGCCAGCCTGGGGGCGGTTTGGTTAAAACCGCGTTCGCGCCAACAAGGGCAAAAACCGCACTCCCTGAACCAGTCATCCGGGCCTGTAAACCTTGGTATTCAAACCACTGAAGGGCTTCCAATACCTCGGGACACAGCCCTTGGGCAACTGCTTGCAAGTCGTTTCGCCCGAAGGCAAATGGCTGTGCTGCAAAGTCCGAAATTGTAGCAGTAGAACTGTCCCTTTTGAGGGTCGCGCTTTTGAAAATACCGGCCGTGTCCAAACCCTGGGCGGGCTTGAGCACGGCAAATCGGGCGGCGGGGAGTTGGATGGGGGTGATGTCTTCGCCAATACCTTCCACCCAGGCGTTGTGGCCGCGCAAAAAAAACGGCACGTCCGCGCCCAAGCTCAGACCGATCGGAAGCAGCCTTGACAACGGCCAATACAGCGCCCAAAGCCGGTTCAGGGCCAACAAGCAGGTGGCCGCATCCGAGGAACCGCCACCCATGCCGGCTTGGGCGGGCAGGCGTTTGTCAACCTTGATCAGGGCCCCAAGCGAGGTGCCCGATGCGGCTTGCAAAGCGCGAGCGGCCCGCAAACACAGGTCGTCCGCTGGCAAGGCCACGGCCAAATCTTGGCGCAGCAATTGACCGTCGTCGCGCAGGTCAAAGTGCAACACATCCCACCAATCGATCAGCATGAACACAGATTGCAGCAGGTGGTAGCCGTCTGGGCGGCGGCCCGTGACGTGCAAAAACAAATTCAGCTTGGCCGGTGCGGGAACGTTGTGCAAGGACTTCATGCCGGTCCTTCAAGCTGGCTGCGACGTGAATGGGCTGCGGGTCATCGAGGGTCTAGCAAGAGCGTGAGTTGCAAAGCAGGCAAGGGCGACTCACGCTTGGCATACACGCGGCGCCCACTGGCTGGGCTTTCAGCGTTCAGTTGCCAACCAGGCAGTGCCGGGCCATCCACATCCAACCACGCCAAAAGCGCGGGCAAGGGCAGGGCGGCACCGGTGAGTTGCTGGGTGAGTGCCTCCATCGAGGCGAAATCTTGGACCTTGTCACCTTGCAAGAGCTGTGCATTTTGTGGCGTCCACCGCGCTACAGCCAGCGTTGTGCCCAAGGGCGAGTAAAGGGACAACTCGCCATGGTCGGCACTGCCGTTGAGCTCGAAGCTGGCACTGAATTGTTCGGGTGTGGGTTGCAAAACCCGCAAGCTCAGTCGGCCTTGCCAGTGGCCTGTTTGTTTCAAACTGGCTTGTTGGGGACTGGGTGTGGGTTTGGTGAACATGGCGCAAGAGGCCAAGACCCCAACCAGCATCAAGCCGCTGGCCAAGCGCCCCAGTGGACGGCAACGCCCCAGGTTCAAAGTTTGGCCTTCAGTCGTTTGAGGGTTTCCAGCAAGATTTCATTGGTCGGGGCCAATTTCTTGGCTTCGCGCCAGACTTTCAACGCCTCATCTTTTCTACCCAGGACCCAATACAGTTCGCCCAAATGCGCACCGATTTCAGCATCATTTTTGATTTCGTAGGCACGCTCCAAAATGGCCAAAGCGGCGACTTTGTTGCCCATTCGGTATTCGACCCAGCCCAGGCTGTCGGTGATCATGGGATCGTCCGGGGCAAACTCTAAAGCGGTCACGATCAACTCTCGGGCTTCTTTCAAGCGGATGTTGCGATCGGCCAAGGCAAAGCCCAGTGCGTTGTAGGCATGAAAGAAATCAGGCTTGGCTTCAATCACGCTTTTCAACAGGCGTTCCATCTCATCCACCCGATTCAACCGCTCAGCCATCATGGCCAATTCATAGCGCAGTTCCAAGTCATCGGGTGTTTCTTTGGTGGCGCTTAGCAAGACTTGGTAAGTCTGTTCATACATCTTGTAGTCACGCAGCAATTTCACTTCCGCTTGCAAACGGGTGCGCTTGGCCTGCGGCGTGATGTTGGGCAGTTGCTGAATCAAGGCGCGGGCCTTGCTGATCTCGCCGCGACTGGCCAACAAATTGGCGCGTTGTATTTGCACTTGCGCTAACGCCTCAGGGTCTTCGATTTTGTTGAGCCACTCCTCGGACTCGCTGGTTTTTTTCTGTCGCAAGGTGATTTGCGACAGCATCAAGTAAGCTTGAGACAGCCCCGTATTGTTCTCCTTGTCTTTTTCAAGTGCGACAAAGCGCAGCAAAACATTTTTGGCCTCATCGTCTTGGCCGCCGTCAATCAAAACAGCAGCTTGCAGCAACCATGCTTCACTCAATGCAGGCGATTTTTCGGTGATGTTGACAAGTTGCGCCAAGGCTTCTTTGGTTCGCTGGTTGTCTATCAAGATGCGTGCATAGGACAAGCGCAGTGGCATGGCGTTGTCAGCGGTTTGAATGACTTTTTGCAGCAGTTCCTCTGCTTCTGAACTGCCCAAGGAAAACAACTCCAGCGCCAACAAGCCGGGTTCGATGGCTTTGCTGTCTTTGGCGGTGGCCTTTTTCGCGGCGTCCAAGGCTTCGGGCAATTTCTTGGCCGCTACTTTCATGCGACCAATGGTGGTCCAGCTGGCTGCAGCTGTCAGGGGCTTATCGACAAAAGGCACCAAGGCTTGCTCCACCACAGCCGTGGCCAATTCTTTGTCTTGGGCTTGGGCATAAATTTGCACGATGCCATTGATGGCTTTGACTTGGTCTTCTTCAGGGGACAGCAAAAGGTCTGTGCGCAAGGGCATCAGACTTTCAGGCAACTGGTTCAAGGCCACCATGATTTGCAACACAAAACGATTGGCCTCGCGCGATTTTGGAAACGCTTGCTTCCAAGCTTTTGCCGCTTCCAAGGCAGGCGGTCCAGAGCGGGCATTCAGTGCAATTTCAACCGCACGGTTGAACAACTGGGCATCGCCGGTTTTTTTGGCGGCTTCCAACATCAGTGAATACGCAGCCCCCGGTTCACCTTGCGTCAATTTCAATTCGCCCAGCAAGATCATCAGCATGGAATCGGCGTTCATCTTCGAGTTGCTGATGGCGTCGGGTGCAACTGCGGCGGCCGGTTCGGTTTGCGCAAACGCATGCCCACCCAACATCATCAACGACAGCCATGAGGCCGCGCCCAAACGGGCGGCGGGTGAGAGCAATGGGTGGAGGGGATAGTTCATCGCAAGATGATAATCCCAGGCACTTGAGAAAGCCTGAGCCATGCCCGAATTACCCGAGGTTGAAGTCACCCGTCTGAGTTTTGCCTCCGCGATTGCTGGGGCACGTGTGCGCTGGGCACGCTTGGGAAAGCCCTTGCGCTGGCCTTTGGGGTTGCCGGTGCAAGCACTCGAAGGCCGCACAGTGCTCGGCGTTCGCCGTCGTGGCAAGTATTTGCTGCTGGACATGAACCAGGGTTTGTTGCTGCTGCATTTGGGCATGTCAGGCTCTTTGTCCTTTGGTTCCAAAGCCAAACCAACGGGCATTCACGATCATTTCGATATGCAAACCGATCAAGGACTTTTGCGCTTGCATGACCCGCGCCGCTTTGGAGCGGTGGTCTATGCCGACAGCGAACAGGACCCGGTGGCAGTCAAATTGCTGGGCCATTTGGGTGTGGAACCCTTGGAGGACAGCTTTGACCCAGCGGTGTTTTGGCAGGGCTTGAAAAAGCGGCAAGCACCGATCAAGCAAGTGTTGTTGGCCGGTGACTTGGTGGTGGGTGTGGGCAACATCTACGCCAGCGAAGCCTTGTTCTTGGCAGGCATTCGGCCCACCACCCGCGCGGCCAAGATCAGTCAACCGCGCGCACGGCGTTTGCACCAAGCCATCCGCCAAGTGCTGGCGCGGGCCGTGGCCCAAGGCGGCAGCAGCTTGCGCGACTTCTCCAACGCGCAAGGGCAAAACGGCTACTTTCAACTCGAAGCCATGGTCTATGACCGCGCTGGTGAAGCTTGCCGAGTTTGCAGCAGTGTTGTGAAGCGCATCGTGCAAGGCCAGCGCTCGACTTTTTTCTGCCCCACATGCCAAAAACCCTGAAGCCTGCTGCGCTCAAGCGTCAATCCGTCGTTTCTGCAAGCTTGGATTGCTTTGCCCAGCGCCTGGTGGCTTGGCAGCATGGGCATGGTCGGCACGACCTGCCGTGGCAGCAAAACCGGGACCCTTACCGCGTCTGGTTGTCCGAAATCATGCTGCAGCAAACCCAGGTGAGCACGGTGATGGGCTACTTCCAACGGTTTTTAGACCGCTTTCCTACCGTGAACGCCTTGGCGCAAGCCCACCAAGACGAGGTGCTGGGGCTGTGGAGTGGTTTGGGTTATTACAGCCGTGCGCGCAATTTGCACCGCTGCGCCCAGCACGTGGTGGCTGAATTGGGTGGCGTGTTTCCCGCTGATGTGAACGCTTTGCAAACCCTGCCGGGCATTGGCCCCTCCACCGCAGCGGCGATTGCGTCCTTGTGTTTTGAGCAACGGGTGGCCATCTTGGACGGCAATGTGAAACGGGTGCTGAGTCGTTTTCATGGTTTCGATCATGATTTGTCCGTATCTGCCCATGAAAAACAACTCTGGCAATTGGCGCAGTCCATGCTGCCCTCCGCTGCGAAAGACATGCCGAGTTACACCCAAGGTTTGATGGACTTGGGGGCTACCTTGTGCACCCACCGTCGCCCTGACTGTGGCCGCTGTCCGATGCAGGCCGATTGTGTGGCGCTGGCCGAACAACGGCCCGAGCACTACCCGGTGAAGACGCGCAAAGTCAAGCGCAGCACTCAATCCTTGTGGCTGTTGTGCGCGGTGACGAAAGAGGGTGACGTGTGGTTGCAGCAACGTCCCGCCAAAGGCGTGTGGGCCAGTTTGTACACCCCAGTCTTGTTTGATTCAGAAGAAGCCTTGCAGGCCGCAGTGCCAGCGAAGTGGCGCAAGCAATTGCAAGCAGATGCGGCCTTCGTGCATGTTTTGACGCACAAAGATTTGCACCTTCATGCGGTGCACTTGAGGCTGGATAAGCCTGTGCCGCTCGGGGCCGGGGCTTGGTTTGAAGCCACGCAGTGGCCAGTTTTGGGTTTGCCCGCACCTGTTCGCAAACTGCTGGAACGCGGTTGAGCTGAGGCAGGTCGGTTTGAAAAGCAGCGGCTGAAGCGACGCTGTCCAGCTTACAGATCGAGTTCTCGGTGCCGCTTCAAAGACACCCAATCGCCGCTGAAACGCTTGTGCAAGCTTTCCACCAAAAACACCGAGCGGTGCTGACCACCGGTGCAACCGATGGCCACAGTCACATAGCTGCGGTGGTCGTTTTGCAGCGAAGGCAGCCACTCGTGGAGAAAACCAGCAATTTGCAGTTCCATGGCCTTCACTTGTTCATGTGATTTCAACCAATCAGCCACGGGCTGGTCGCGCCC